>NZ_JBEDTY010000038.1:0-164751 GCF_040119285.1 Alcanivorax sp. | reverse complement strand
AGTCCACGGAAACGTAGCATCTGGCATGGCGGCAGTGTCCTTGTTGTGTTGCTTGGTCGCACAAACAACTTAACTCGGTGCACTGTCCGCCCATACCTATTTCACTCTAATCCGCGATGAACCTTTTATTTGGTGCGCAGGCGGAATTAAACCAGCCACACGGGGGGTTAAATTTTCATATATAGAAATAACTTGTCGACGAATAAACGGAATTCTTCCGTACCGAACACTGTATGCCTTTGACCCAAGACCGACAGTAATATTGCTTTGTCGGATTGTTGTTCGGCCACCTTTCCGTTCTGACGAGTCATTATTTTTTAGCCGTCAACTTAACCATCATCTTGGAATAGCCTCGAACAAAGTTTGATTGCACGCGCTCCGGCTCATCGATCACTTCGAGCTTCTCAAAACGTGGGAGTATCTCTTCCCAAAGAATGCGCAGCTGTAGTTCGGCAAGGCGGTTGCCCATACAGCGGTGAACCCCGTAACCAAACGCTACATGATTGCGAGCTTCTTTGCGGTCGATGATGAACTGTTCAGGATTTTCAAATTTTCTCTCATCCTGGTTGCCCGACGCATACCACATCAACACGCGATCCCCCTTCTTAATGGTCTGCCCGTTCAGTTCCACATCCTGCGTGGCAACCCGGCGCATATGCGGAAGCGGTGTTTGCCAGCGAATGATTTCAGAGACCATATTGGGGATCAGCTTTGGGTTCGCCTTTAGCTTCTCGAATTGCTCTGGGAACTGATTGAACGCCAATACACCCCCACTCATGGAGTTCCGCGTGGTGTCATTGCCGCCAACAATCAACAACGCGAGATTACCAATGAATTCCAGAGGACGATTGATCAGATCTTTTGTGTCGTCATTGGACTGAAGCATGCTGATCAAGTCGAAACCCGGCTCTTCACCTGCTTTTTGACGGGCTTCTTTATCACGCCAAAGCTTGGAGAAAGACCACGCCATATCTGCCGCGTCATCAAAAAACACATCTTCATTCGTAAACTCGCCGCCGGTTGCCGAGGACGCGCCGGACAATCGATCCGACCAGCCAACCAGTTTTTCGCGTTCGTCATACGGGAAGTCTAACAGTGAGGCGAGCATGCGACCGGTCAGCTCTTTCGACACCACCGGCACCCAGTTGAACGGAGTGTCCAGCGGCAAGCTATCGAGTACGTCCCCGGTGCGCTTGCGGATCAGTCCTTCCATTTCCTTCAGGTTCTTGGGCGCAAAACACCCTGGACCGCCCGCCGCTGTACGTCGTGCTTGGGAGGATCCATCGCGATGAACATTTCGACCGACAGGCCTTCTGGAAATTCACCTAAGGTGATTTGCGGCTCGGAGGAAAACAACTCATGGTTCTTGTCCACGAAGACAATATCTTCGTAGCGTGTTATCGACCAGAACGGCCCGAAAGCACTGCTCTTCTGGTAGTGCACCGGGGCCTCATCACGCAACCGTTTAAGATAAGAACTGGACTTACCTTGTCGGTATAAAAAAGGATTACTCGTATCGATGTCTTCTATCGCCAAATCATTGACGTCAGGCAAATCGGTTTCAGCAAAGTTCACCTGAGGGCGGGACGCTCCAATGGTCTTCTTTTTTACTTTCATCAAGTGTTTTAGTGCCTTGATCTGTAGATGCATTGGCACGATTTTGGATGTGACGTTAATTATTTTTGCTGGGATGTCATTATTTGTATTTGTATTTGTATTTGTACTTGTTGACATGTCGCTCTCCACTCTCACATTTGTAATTCTGGTAACTAAATAGTCATTCCGTCCATTGTCTCCGTGGCCTTAACCTGACACCCCAACCGAGAGGTTTTTGCACGCTCAGGTGTCATGGACAACATTTGTTCTTCGGCATCGTTAATCGGCCCTGTTTTATCAAACCATTCTTCTGGAACAATCAGGTGGCAGGTGTTGCTGGAAGACTCCCTAACCAAAAATTTGTATGAAATCTAGCCTGTCGCTGTGCAGCCATGCTGGCGAGGATATTTAGTGACATGAAGAGGGCATTTCAAGACAGTTAGGGCTTTTTTCTGGGACGGCCATACCAAAAGCGTCATAGCAAGAGGGCCGCAGCAGCCCCCCCTTTGAAGCAGGCATTCCGTCGAATAACTCACTATTGATTGCCTGTGAACCGGGTCTTGCTGCACGGTACCGTGCCCTCGACGTTGGGCCACTTCTAGAAGAAGGCCGCGTATTCCGCCATCCAGACTCACGTGCCAAGCCGCATACCCTGTTTATTTTGCTTGGATGGATTCATTTTGATTCCAATCAACTGAAGCTCACCTTCCCGATGGTGCTATGCCGAACGCTTCAGCGAACAATGAAGGTCGATGAGCAGGGGGGCGACTTCAGGAGGCGCTCAAGCGCGTTAGCGAAGCGCCTGACCTCTTAAAAAGCCGTGATACAAAGCAGGCGGTATGCACAGTGCGACGCTGACACGCCTGTAGCGGCAGTTCAGTCTAGATACGCCAAGTGCAGGTTGGGTGACGGACATCGCTTATATCCGTACCCACGAAGGTCGGCTGTATCTGGCTGTGGTTCTGAATCTGTTCTCGCGCCGGGGAGCAGCCACGATCATGCCGTCGCTGAGAGCTTTTTCCGGTTCCTGAAACGCGTGAGGGTACAGCGAAAGATTTACAGCAGTCGGGGTAGTACAAAGAGCGGCTGGCTAGTGTCTAGCGAATGGTGGTGATTCAGTTCGGCCATTTCAGATGGCTGTGTCCGGCAGCTTCATTTGCGGGTATCTCAAAGAGGGAAGGGGTGGAGTACCCACAAAAATACTCTTGGATTTCAATGGACTCGTTAGGATTGTATTAGACACAAAAAAGCCCCTGATCGTTGTACAATCAGAGGCTTTAAAGGCGAGGCAGGAACCTCTAGTACTGCAATTTGGTGGAGGCGGAATCGAAAAGAATGATTAACGCTATGTTTTTAAAGGGGTTGTCTTTGGTTGTTCTTTTCATGTACCCCCAAAAGTACCCCCAAAACATTGGCGCTGGCGGTGTTTTATTGCTTGTCGGTGGCCTTTCCTGACAGCAACAAGCTGGGGCGGCTGGCCAGTCTCCCCCTGTTTTCTCAATAGCAAACAGACACACTAGCCGAACAATTTACCGAAAGGCTAAGGCTATCGCCAAAGGCACAACTACAACCCCCTTAGAAATTTATCCATCTGTGGGCGCCGCGCGCTCAGCGTACCCGTATGCATTAGCCCCCAGGAAGGACCCAAACGGTGGCTTGGCCACCCAGAGGAATAAGCCCCTTTTGCTGGCCTCAGCTTCAAGCGAATTACGCGCCGCAACCCCATGCAAAGCGGTAGGAAAACAGGAAAACAAAACCGCTACAGCCGTTTTTAGGTTGTCTCGGTTGTCTCAGAGGAAAAAAGGCAATATGAATCATATGGTTACGATAAGACAACCCGTGACACCCTGCCTGCTTCAAGTTGTCTCGGTTGTCTCACCCGATGGCGCTGGATGTTGCCCGAGAGATAACCACAGCATGGCGCGCTGATTTTGGTCATTGCTCAGGGGCACGGGGATGCAAGGAAAAGACGAATGAAGAAGGCTTATTAAATAAGCAAATATCCGCTTGGCACGAGAGGCGGACTTTACTTTTTTGCCAGGTCAGGCCCGATGCGGAATCGCAAACGGTAGAGGCTTTCACGCTCACCAATGGCACACCACTATAGGGCCACAACATTGGCAGAGGGGCAGGGCTGTTTAGATCACCCCACAGGATGACAGGGACAGGGGGTGCGAGGGGATAGCCATCACGGTCAGGCGGCCTCCTCTTCTTTTGTGGATCGGGGTACAGCGAGCCCGCCCGAATGGCATAGCAATGTTTCTGACTGGTGCCCAGCCCCGGCAACCGCGCACGGCAGAGGCTTTCACATCCACCAATGGCATCCCATCACAGGGCCACGGCATCGGCGAAGGGCAGGGCTGTTTAGATTACGCCACAGGGTGACAGGGACAGGGGCCGAGAGGGGAGACCGCCGCGGTCAGGCGGCCTCCTCTTCTTTTGGTGAATCGGGGTACAGCGCCCCCGCCCGAATGACATAGCAACGCTTCTGACTGGTGCCCAGCCCCGGCAAGCGCGCACGGGCCTGAAGGCTCTTGCCATCCCGTTTTAACGCCCCCATATCCGCCAGCAACCGGGCCACCCTTTGCGGATCATGGCCGTTAGCCAGGTGCTGGCGGAAAGCCTCAGGAAGCACAAAGTAAATGGCCTCAGTGCTGGTGCCATCCAATTGGCTTACCGTTTGTTCTGTGCGGCGAAAACCCCAGCGCTCTTGAGTTCGGGGGGAGTGTTCATCTATCTTTGCATTCTCACCATCATCCCACCGGGTAAAGCGGCTCTCCCCAAAAACCTCAAGCTGGTAGCGCACCTCTTCAATAATGTCCTTTTCTTCCTGATTGCCTTCACCGCCCCGGCGAAGAATCCACCGCTTGAAGAGTGCTTCAGCCGCTGCCATCGCCTCGCCGGGTTCCCACCCGGTAACACCCCATTCCGTTGCTAGCTCACCAGCCGCAGCCACCAAGGAAAAGTTATCCGCCGCCCGGCCAGCCTGCCCCCCGGCTGAGCGGGTCAGGTTGTTGGCCATAAATGTTCGACGAATCACGCGCACCCTGTTGGCTAGCTTATCGCTACGATCAGAAACCAAGCGTTCAACAAAAGCAGGAAAAGCCAGTCCGTGATTTTTCTTTACTTCCTTCGCCAGGTGCTCACGCAGGGCGGTACCACCATTAAAGTTATGGTCCTTCTGAAATAGGCCCAAGCGCTTCAGTGAGGCTTCATCGTCATGCAAAGAACAGCTAATAGAGAGCATCCGCATTTCTAGCCCCGCCGCCGCTTTTTTTCCTGCCTTCGCCATAAGCTCAAACAGGCTATGCTCACCATTAGAGAGCAAAACCAATTGCCATCGGTGCTTTAGCTCAGAGACGCTACCGTTCTTTGTGGCGCGTGCCTTGCCCTGACCATTGCCCAACATATAAACGGTCTCACCAATAACCCGCGCATCACACTGGCTGATTTCATCCAGTATCAGCAGGCAATCAGAATGGCCCGCCGCCGTCCCCTCCAGAGCATTATCTGTGGCACGCCAGAGTTGCACATAGTCAGGGCCACCACACACCGACGCAGCCACTTCAAAAATGGTGCTTTTACCCAAGGAAGAGGCACCGATAAAATGAAAGCCGCACGTCTTTGCCCCAATAACATCAAGCAGTGGAGCAGCAAAGGCGGCGCTTATGGCAAACAGCAGCAAGTCATTACCACTGGCATAAGCGGCAACGTTCTTTTTCCACTCTTCAAGCGTCCCCTTGCTTGCCAGTTTGCAGGCGGGTTCGCCATCAAGGTAATAACGCAAAGGTTCAGGCGGGGCACCGACAACCCGGTCAGGAAACATATAAGCACCACCATGCCACCCCATCTTATCCACCAGCCGCACACGCTCTTCAACATCCGCACCGGTTAGGTATTCCAGCAAGGGCTGTTTAACGTGTCGCCCGGTTTCGATTTTTAGTCCCCTTTCAGCTAGTGCCCGCATCACTTCGCTGCCGCCATCGGAAACACATAAGGCATAGGGCATATTCCACAAACGCTCGACGCCGTCCCGGTTCTTGAAGCGTAGCAGCGCACCCCATTCATTCCCTTTTGCCGTGCGCGATTGCGCAATGACTTCAAGGTAATCACAAAGCCGTTTCCACTGGTTAACCTTGGGGTTAGCGTTGAACCACCACACACCCCCGGAATCTACTTTGAATCTTTCTGTTAGGCCGCCAGCACCACCTGCGTTTTTCCGTTTCGGTACGCGCTTTTTGGGGGGCGTTGTGGTGGTTTTTCCGGTCGGTTTCAGGCTGCTTTCTGTGTCTGGTGCCTTGCTCACAAGCGCCCCTCCAATTCCAGTAAGTAACGGTCGTTGTAATCAGTGCCAGGCAAGCCGCCCGGAAAGCTGGGCACCATCCATTCAGCGCCCACGGCTTGGGCCGTTTCTTGTGCCGCTGTTTTTCCGGGGTTGCCCTCGGTGTGGTGATCGTTGTCACCAGCAATAATCAATGGTCTAGCCGGGTAACGCTGGCGCAATAATTCCGCGACTGGCCGCAGGTTGCCGCAATTCATCGCACAGGCCACAGGGTGGCCGGTTAACGCTCGAATGGTTGCGCCCGTGGCCCAGCCCTCGCAAATATACAAAGGGCCATTAGTGCCCCCCTTATCGCCTGCTATGGGGGAGTAGCAGCCGCGCACCCGTCCGCCAGCAACAAACCGCTTAGAGCCATTCGGCCATATGCGTTGCAGGTTCACCCAGCTTTCACCATTCACAGTTAATGGCACCAGTAACGCGCCGTCCTCGTTGTCTTGCCGCAGCCCGTAGGGCTCCACATGCTTGGCTTGCAGGTAGCCATGTGCCGGGTCGGCAGGCCGCGCCCAATGCCACCAGGTCTTTACCTTCATGGCGACGGCTTTTTGTCGGCGCTCCCGATCCTTGCGGGCCTGTTCCTGTTGCTGGCGGACGTTCTCAGCATGCCGGGCCATGGTGGCCCGTTCCTCAAACGTCATCTGCTCACGGTCTACAGCACACCAGGTTTCTTGCTGGCCGGTTTTCCAGTTACCAAACGCACCGGAGGGGATGCCGTCGAGATACAGCACATACCAACCGTTTAAACTGCCGCGCTTGTCTTTGTCGGTGCGGTAACGGTGTATCTCACCATCTGCTACTACCTCGCCAGGCAAAGGGCCGTTAACTGCCTCAAGCGCATTACGAAAAGATGCAATGACCTCAGCATGATTAAGGTTCATGGGGGCCACCCTCGAAGGCATCCGCCCCCCGTTGCGCTTCATACGCCCCGACTTCCGCCAGCACCATGGCTTCTGCGTTGTCGCTGGTGGGTTTGCGTTGCGCCTTGCAGCAACGGCAGAGCGCAAGAAACAGACACCCAAGCCGTTCGCAGTATTCCAGCCCTAGCGCATGAACATCACCCAAACCCACGGGGGCGGTTTGTTCAGGGGATTCATCGGGCTGTAAACGCTCTATCTCCGCCTGATAATGCTGGAACAGCGCAAGCCCTTCATGGGCATACGTCGCCGCCAGGCGGGCCAGTATGGTGACGCGCCGGGCGCTACCGTCCCGCAGAGGAGAAGGCGCGGCGCGGTAGCAGTCACCGACCGCCCACGCCAATTGCTCAAGGTGTTCCAGAAACTCCACCGCTAAAGCGATGGTATTCAGTACATCCGCTTGCTGTTTCATGCCTTGCCCTCCATGGCCGTCATAAAGTCTTGAACCGTAGACTTGAGCGCCCCGGCGCGGGCCTGTTGAGCCAGCCACACATCGTGACCGGTAATAACCAATTCGGTGGGGTCATTGGGTAATGCCTCGCCGCTATACAGGCGGGCGATGCGCTCCACCAGATCGCGGGCGGGGTCGGCTTCTTCCTCGCTGTCAGGTGCTGGCGGGTTGAGGGTGCTGGCTGTGCCGGGGGCCTCACTGGCAGGGCTTGGCAGGTCAAAAGCGATAGCACCCCAATCACACAAGGCATCTTCTGTCACTTCACACGCCAGGCGGGCTAGCACCCCTGCTTTCTTGTCGTTGATCAGTTCGGCGCACAGGGCATGAACGCGGGTACAGACCTCCTCGATAGCGTTCAGGTCGTTGCGGTGGCATTCCACTAGCACAGCCACTTCAGAGCCGCCGCCGTCATCTTGGGCGCGGTATTGCTCCACGGTGCGGGCCATCTCAGTGGCTTGGGATGCCAGACGGTCACACCACCATCCCGCCTGATTCATGGCGGTTAGCATTAGGGCGGCGTTTTGGGGGCTGGCAGGCACACGGGCCTTTTCTCGCTGCCACAGCACACGGCACAAGGCGTTAAGCTGGCTCAGGCACTCCACCCCAAGAGTAAGGCTGTCATGGTGATTAGAGAGGGCTTGATAGCGGTTCATGCGGCACCCCCACACCAAGGCACGGGCCTTGTTCATGTGGTGGTTATAGCGGCGCAGGCGGCTGCTTAAACTGGAATTGTTACGCAGGGCGGCCATAGCCATGGCACGGTGCGCACGCGAACGCAGTACAGAGGGAATATGGGTAGGTTTCATGGGTGAAGCTCCTTGAGTTTTGGAGCCGTCCCCGGTTGCGGCCAAGCAACGAATGGGGGCGACTGTACGCAGGTTGGCCGACCGGTACTCAAGGGAACCGGCACACCCGAAGGTGTCCCACGCACAGCCGCCATAACGCATAGCGGGCACAAAAAAAGCGCCTGCTCGATGGTGGGCGCTTGTGCGCCTTGAGTAATTCGACCGGCCAAGGTCGGCCACGGATTTTGCCGCAGCACAGTAACTGTAACGGGCCGGGGCCGGGTTAGCAACGGCGTGAGGGGTTGTGGCAGGGCATGGCAGCACCGCCAGCGCTTGAAGCATTGGGATTGTATTCATCATGGTCACTCCTTCCCCCAGCCCCTCAGAGAGCATCACAAGACGCGCCAGAGGGGGGCGGGGCAGATTCTCAGGGATTAGGCGGCAATCGCCGGGGCTGCTGGTGCTGGCGGCTCCGGGGGTTCCGGTAAGCAATACCCCCACAGTTCCAGCAGAGCCAAAATGTATGGCACGCTCTCAGCATCCAGCACCAGGTCAAGGAAGTAGCTTTTAAGGCGGGCTTCCTTGCCCTGATAACCGACCACGCTGACCCATTCATACCGAATCGGTACGCCGTAACGGTTGCGCAAATCGGAGATGGTGGAGTTCAGAGCGGTATCCCCCAAAGCGCGGGCCTCGAAGCGGTGCAACCCCCTACGGGTTGCCAGCGCGTGAAGGATTCGGGCTATTTTTTTCGGGTCGGCTGGTGGCAGTAGCTGGCGGAAGGTTTCATGGTTAATCATGGCTGCGCCCTCCCAGCTCAAGCCGGTACTTGCCGTGTAATACCAGTGGGCGGTTTCTTAGCCTTTCCTCCTCACCGCTTCCCGCAGTAACCGCAGTGGCTCCCCGGTAAACGAGAGATCCGGGCACAAAACTTTCAACTGTTTGCCATTCCTTGGGCATCGCCTCAATTTTGGCCAGGGCTTCAGCTTCGGTATCTGCATACACATAACGGGTTACGGCAAATACCCCGGCCACATCAAGCCGGAATAGCTTACTGCCGATTATTTTAGGGTTGCTGGCGGTCATGGCTTGTGCCCCTGTGCGGCTTCAGTGGTATTGGCCACCGGGTCAAACTGGCTAAGCCAGGCATCCAGCCCAGCCAGAGGGTAAAAGACTCGCCGCCCCAACTTGAGGTACTTGGGCGCAGCCACGCCGCTAAGCACGCCGGTTGTACGGCTCTTGCGCAGGGTGGCAGGGGAAAGCCCCAGATAATCGGAGGCTTGCGGTTCGCTCAGGCGCTGGGGTAGCCCATCGGGGCCGGTTGCGGGTTGCAGGGTTACGGTATTCATCACGCTGCCCCCCGTTCCACTGACTGGATATAGGCGTAAATATCCGCAGCTCGCCAGACAGTGACTTGGCCACCGGGTAAGCGAACGCCAGGCGGAAAGCGCCCGGCTTTCACGCCCGCCCACCAGGTGGATTTAGCAACGGGGACAATTGGCGTAATGGCAGGTCGCGACCGCTTGGGGCCTTTGTCACGGGCGCGGTTTCGTGCGGCCTGTTCTTCGGTGATTTCTGTTTGCCCGACGATCTGATATAGGCGCAGATAGCCGGTTTGGGGGAGGGTTGTTTGCATTGCGGCGTCTCTCTTCAGTTTGGACGCCTTTCAGACTATGTATGTTTTCACGACAGCCCCGGCTATCGTGAAATTTACTTTTTGCCTATGGTTTTTTTGATTGGTGAAAGTAGGTTGCTAAAACGATTGAAACCAAAGGTCTGGGCCTTGCCATTGTCGTCGGTGTAGGCAACGAACAGCTTCCCGTTATGGTTGGTTTTTTCCTTCGCGTCTGGCCATTCGTCAACCATTTCACTTACTAAGTGTGGCCATAATTCTTTTGCGCTTGCACTGGCATTGCCGGGTATCTCTAGCAGCCGAGTAACTATTCCCCGTATGGGTGTGCGGGACTTACTGGCACGACCGGATTGCTCCGGCGACTCCCTGCTATACAGCCTCATCAAGGTACATATTTCGCCAAGCTCAAGGCAGGCCAGTTCCCTGGACTTCTCCGAACGATCCACCCCCGGATTCCACAGCCGGAAAGCGGTAGTGATGATTTTCGCCGCCAGCACCTCCGCTGAATCATGCGCATAACCCTTTTCGTTTTCCAAATACGTATCAAGCTCGATGCAACATACCAAGCAAGCCAGAGGCGGGGCGGTTGTGCGCCAAGTGGGGAGCAGGTCGGGCGCGAGGGTCCAGAATCCGTTTTCGATCGTCCAGCTATCCGCCCGGTAGCTGGGGACTGGCACGCCACCTTCTCGCCAAGAAAACATGGCTGCCATTTCAGCCGCCCCCACAACAAATTCCGGCGCGTCAGTTGCTGCATATTGCACCGGAGTATCCGTGCCGAGGTACATAACCCGTGAACAAGGCAGGCCACGGGCTTTTAGCAGGGTGCCGGCTTCATCTTCATATTGTGCTGCCTTTCGGAGAAACGGCGCGAGCGGCTTGCAATGGGAGGTTTTTTTAAAAGGGGGTTCACCAGAGTGGCCAAGGTTTCTGGTCCGGTTTTCCAAAATGCGGTGCTGGTTTTCAGGGAGATCATTGAAGAATAACCGCCGTTCTTCCGGGGTTACAGGGGACCCGATAAGCTTGCGTGAAAATCGCTTGCCTCCCATCCGCTCCTTCATTTCTTGCCACCCCGGTTCCCGTTTGATGTGCCTACATTTTAGGCAATCGCTATTGAGAAACATACAGCGCTATAGAGTGAGACAACATGAGACAACCCTAGTCCGTCCGGTTGTCTCAGGGTGCTGGCGGCTAAGATGCTGTTTTATTTATATATATTTTAGGTGAGACAACCAAGACAACCGAGACAACCCATAAAAACCCATTCCGTAAAAGCACACCAGCCAGCCCCGGGGGAGTTACCCGGATTCAGGCCCGGCGAATGGGCACCACGTCCGCCCCGGTTTTTAGGCCATCCAGATAATCCGCCCATGCTTGCATCATCTTGCGGCGTTCTTCCAAATGCTCAGCACGGTTGTAGGCGGCACGCACTTTGTTCCTTTCGGTGTGGGCTAGCTGGCGCTCGATAATGTCCGGGTTCCATCCCAGCTCATTCAAGCGAGTTGACGCCATGGCCCGGAAACCGTGGCCGGTCATTTCCTCTTTGCTATAACCGAGACGCCTTAGGGCGGCGTTAATGGTGTTCTCACTCATGTGGCGGGCCAGGCTACGAATAGCCGGGAACACATAGCGGCTATTGCAGGTGTATGGCTTCAGCTCCTCCAGAATGGCGACCGCTTGCCGGGACAAGGCGACTACATGGGCCGTGCGCATCTTCATGCGTTCGGCAGGGATGCGCCACACTGCGGCTTCTAAATCAATTTCATCCCATTGCGCCCCGCGTAGCTCACCAGGTCGAACAAATACCAGTGGTGCCAAGCGTAAGGCGCAGTGCGTCACATACTGGCCACCAAAGCCATCAATGGCCCGCAATAGTTCGCCGATCTGCTTGGGGTCGGTAATCGAGGCACGGTTAACCGTGTTGGTGGCGGTTAGCGCCCCTTTCAGGTCAGGGCAAGGGTCACGCTCACATCGCCCGGTTGCGATGGCGTAGCGAAAAACCCGGCTGGCTGCCTGTTTGGCTCGGTGGGCCGTCTCATGCTTGCCCTGCTGTTCGATCCGACGCAGAGCCGCCAGCACCAGCGGCGGGGTTATGTCATTGGGGGAAAGGCCGCCTAAGGTGGGAAACAAGAACGACTCCAGTAGCCACAGCGTTTTGTTGTAGGTGCTGGCGGCATAGGTCGAGCGTTGTTTGTCTAGCCATTCACGGGCAATGCCTTCAAACGTGTTCGCGTCGGCGCTGGCAGCTTTGGCGGCTTTGGCGGCTTTGGCGGCTTTGCGATCAAGGCAGGGATCAATGCCATCCGCCAGCGTTGCCCGTGCCTCTTGGTGAGACTGGCGAGCATCCTTCAGGGACACTTCAGGATAGACACCCAGCGCTAACATTTTCTCTTTGCCCGCGAAGCGGTATTTGTAGCGCCAGTATTTTTGGCCCTTGGCTGTCACCAGTAGAAATAAGCCATTGCCATCAGCCAGCTTGTACGGCTTGTCCTTGGTGGTTGCCTGCCTTACTGCGGTAGCGGTTAGCTTCATGCGCCTGCCTCCCCTTGGGGGTATCTGGGGGTATCCGTTTTGGCTTGGGCTTGAGATACCCCCATAAATACCCCCACTTTTTGGGGTATGGGGTCGGATGCCATCGGATACGATTAGACACAGCTTAACGCAAAAAGCCCTGATATACAGGGCTTTGGGGGCTTGCTTGGATGGGGCTGGACTGCAATTTGGTGCCCGGAGGCGGAATCGAACCACCGACACGAGGATTTTCAATCCTCTGCTCTACCGACTGAGCTATCCGGGCAATCAGGGCGCGTATTAAAGCGGCTTGGATCGAAATCGTCAAGCCGTGGGCGTTTATTTGTTCGCATCGTGAGCAGGTGGAACGTATCCCTCTGCTTTTTCGTAGTTTTCATTGTTCAGAAAACGATCACGTTGCTCATCAAGGAAGCGTTTGGCTTCCGGGTCCATCACGTTCAGGTGTTTTTCGTTGATGAGCATGGTTTGTTCGTGAAGCCATTCCTTCCAGGCTTGCTGGGATACATGGTCGAAGATGTCCTGCCCCTTGGGGCCTGGGAAGGGTGGACGGGGCAGACCTTCCATGTCGCTTTGGTATTTGCGGCAGAAAACCGTGCGGCTCATAACGTCTCCGTGGGAATGCTTGGTCTGAATGGAGGTTTGGGGCGACTATAACATGCGGGCTTGCCGTGGTGCGGACAAGCTGGCTAGCAGCTTTTTCACAGGGGCTGCCAATCCCAGTTTTCCGGGGTTTCGTGGGTTTACCCAGCGGCCATTATTGTCACAGGGGCCGGCTGTGTCCACGGCCACTTCCAGCGGCTCGATATCCAGGTGGTAGTGGCTGAAAGTGTGCCGAAAGGGGGGCAGCTGTTGGGTGTCGCCACGGGCATCAAAAGCGCGGGTTTGAAGGGCATGGTGTACCTGTTCCATGGCACAGGTTTGCGGGAAGCACCACAGGCCGCCCCAGATGCCTTGCTGGGGGCGCTGTTCCAGCCAGACCTGACCCTCCTGGTCACGCAAGATAAGCATGACGGTGGTGCGCACCGGCAGGGTTTTTTTCGGCTTTTTGCCGGGGTAGTCCTGGGGGTTGCCGTTAGCGTGGGCTTGGCACCCGGTTTTCACTGGGCAGGCGGTGCAGTCGGGGGTGCTGCGTCGACACAGGGTCGCTCCCAGGTCCATGATCGCCTGGGTGTAGTCTGCCAGTCGGTGGTCGGGTGTGTAGTGCTCGGCCAGCTCCCATAGCCGGCTTTCCACAGGTTTCTTGCCGGGCCAGCCAGGTACGGCATGCAGTCGGGCCAGCACCCGTTTAACGTTGCCGTCGAGGATGGGAGCGCGAATGCCGCGGCTCTGGGCAAGGATAGCCCCAGCCGTGGAGGGGCCGATGCCGGGGAGTGTGGCCACTTCTTCTACGGTGTTGGGGAAATCACCTGCGTAGTTCTCCAGTAATTGCTGCGCACATTTGTGGAGGTTGCGGGCGCGGGCGTAGTAGCCGAGGCCGGTCCACAGGTGTAGGACTTCATCCTGTTTGGCCAGCGCCAGCGTTTTGACATCCGGAAAGTGCTCCATGAACCGCTGGAAGTAGGGAATCACCGTGTTCACTTGGGTTTGTTGCAGCATGATTTCCGATATCCACACCTGATAAGGCGTGCGAGGGTGCTGCCAAGGAAGGTCTTGGCGGCCATGCTGGTCGTACCAGTCGAGCAGCGCCTGGCTGAAATGCTCGGGACTCAATGAGTATTTAGGCATGGACTTCCGGGTGGGTAGGTAGGGCGGAAGCGATTGTCGTCTGCTTCCGCCCGGTTTCGGTTTGGCTTTTATGGGTTGCCTGATGCGTGACGCCTGCAGCGTTTCTTAATCAAACAGGCTCTTGAGGCCGTCCTGGAGTTGTTTATTGATTTCATCTTTGGCTTTTTTCTGGGCGGCATCCTTGAGGACTTCTTCAGTGGTGTCGCCCTCGCCTTCGATGCCGAGTTTGTCTTTCAGCTTGTCCTTGGTCGCGTTGGCGGCGACCTGTTTACCGATGTCTTTGAAGCCGTCCTTGTCCGGCCCGCACCATTTAGCGGGGCTGCCGCCCAGGTTGCCTTTACAGCGCAGTGGCCAAGTGGTGCCTTGCAGATACTTGGATGTGCCCAGCTCTGGCGATTGCATACCAATTTGCAGATCGAAGTCTTGGTTAAGGATATTCATCCAGCCGTTACCACTCAATTCGCCCTTGCTGAGGGTGGCATTGAGGCTGTCGAGGTGGGCCACGTTCTTATCCAGCCGAGCCTTGGTTTTAAGGTCAAGAATCTTGGTGTCTTCAGACAGTGCGGAAGGTAGCTTGCCAGATGCCTGGCCGGGAATAAGGGCGGTGGTCAGGCCCTGAAATTGACCCATCATGTCGTTTATGCCGCCCACCAGAGTGTCGTACAGGTTCAGGCCGCGCACAGTGGCGTCAGCCAGACTTAGATCGACATTGCCCTTGGCGGAGTTCATCAGCGCTTTTTCACTGTTGCCACTCGCGCTGTAGCTGCCGGACATGGAAAAAATACCCTTGGCGAGATCGTCGTCGAGTGCCATCTGGGCGATGGGCTGAATTTGTACGCTGCTGATTTTGTTGGTGGCCGAGAGTTTCGGGGTGCTGCCGGAGGCATTTAGCGTGGCGTTGGCGCTGAAACTGCCGCCCAGGGTGTTGCCGGTGGCTTGGGTTAATTTGAGGACGCCGTTGTTGGCGGTCACCGCAAATTTCATATCGCTGGCACTGATGCCGCCATAGTTGAGATTGCCGATGGCCAGTTTACCGTCTACCAGTAATGGGCGAAGCGTGTCCACGGGGATCAATTCTGCGTCGCTGAGGCTATTGGTGCCGCCGGTTTTGCCGCCGCCAGGTGCTGCGGTTTCAGTGTCGCCGCTGGCGGGAGGCATGTAGCCGTCCAAGGTGATTTTATCGAGCGCCAGATCAAAGACGATTTTTCCACTTTCCAGGCTGGCCAGGCCAGCGCTACCACGGAAGGTGCTGTCATCCAGGGTTACGGTGAGCGGGCTGGCCATGACGCTGCCGGGCTCGCCGCCCAAGGTGGCATCCAGGGTAATGTTGCTCAGCGCATGGCTGTCGGTGGTTTCGATGGGGGCTTCGCCAATGGCTTCCAGTACCTTGTTGGCATTGAAAGGCGCGGTGGCCAGTTTGCCGCTGAGCTGCATGTCACCGGTGAGTGCAGTGATCTCAACATTGCCTTTAGTCTCTGTGCCGGCTGCTTGCAGCAGGAAATCCTTAATGGAGGCCGTGTCTTCCTCTAGGTTTAACTCAACATTCTGTTCCAGGTGCACATCCACCGGCATGGTGGTGGCGCCAGCGATGTTGGCATCCAGTGTCATCGGATTGAGGAGGAAATGGTTGTTGTCGAGATCGGCGGATAAAACGGTGTCCAAATTCATGTCCACTCGCATGTCGCTTTGGTCTTGATAGCGCAGGGATAGCTGGAGGGGAAAAGGCTCGTCCAGGTTTACGTCTTGGGCGTTCAGATTGAAGTGCTCGACCACTATATCCGTGCTGTCAGCGGTATTGCGGTAGCGGACCTTGCCATCGCTGACCACAACCGTGGGGATAGTGAGGGGGATATCGAAGCTGCTGCTGCCCTCCTCTTCGTCGGTCGGTTCCTCCGCCTTTGCCGTGTCTTCTGCGGGTGTTTGCGGGCCGATTTGTTCCCAGTTGGCGCCATCAGGGCCATCAACCAAATTGACATTCAAACCAGCCAGAGTAATGCCATCCATTTCCACCTGACCATACAGCAGTGGTAGTACAGCGACGCTGACACTGGCCTCATCAAGGGCAGCAAATAGTGCCTCTTCATCGGCGATACGCGCTTCTGTGCGGCCCAGGCTGACGCCTAGAGAGGGCCAGAACTGCCAGGCCAGGTCGCCCTGAATATCTAAGGTCAGGTTGGCCTGCTCTTGCGCCTGCTTCTCGATCTCTGGCTTAAATTCGTTGGGGTCAATCACCTGCGTGATCACAAAAACAGCAATAGCTAATAGCACAATGATGGCAAACAAAATGATCAGCAAAATTTTTAACAGGCGTCCCATGGAGCACTCCTTGCGCGTTGGTCATTGGATCGTGATTATAGCAGTGGGAATTCACTGACCATACCGTAGCATTATTCGTGATTGTTGTTGTGAAGTTAGGGGGGGGAGCGTTTGCGAAAGTTCCATGTTGCTGTCTTGATGCTGTTACTTATGGTTGGGGCAATAGTGCGTGCTGAACCTATTGCACTTGCTTCGGCAGGTGACAGTGTTCAGCTGGGGGCCCGGGTCGAAGTGCTGGAGGACCCGGAAGGAAACTGGACCTTGAGTCAGGTCCGCGACCAGTTCGCCAGCCGGTTTCGCAAAAACGACAGTGATACGCTGAACTTTGGCTTCACCAAAAGCACTATCTGGCTGCGTTTTCAGGTGAATGCCAGCCAGATGGATGGGCGTAGCTGGTTTCTGGTAGAGCGCTACCCCATTCTCGATGAGCTGACGCTGTTTGTGCCGCAACCCGATGGCGAATTCCGCAAGTATGCAGTGGGCGATACTCGTTCATTCGGACGCCGGCCCATGGATCACCGTGCTTTCGTGTTCAACTTGGAGGTGCTGCCTGACGGGGTGAGTGAGTACTACATCAAAGTACGCGGCAAAGGCGCGCTGAATATGATGCCTATGCTGTACAGCGCCAAGGGGCTGGTGGAATACACCTATTTGGAGCAGCTGCTACAGGGACTGTTTTACGGTTCCCTGGCCATCATGTTGATTTACAACCTGCTACTGTTCTTGTCTCTGCGTGACAATGTGCATCTGCATTTTGTGGTGTTTCTCACCGGGGTGCTGTTCTTCAATATTTGCGTTAGTGGCTTTGGGCTCCAGTATCTATGGCCGGATAACCCCAAAGTGAACGAATATTTCTGGCTGACCACGTATATTTGCGGGTTGTCACTGGCGTTGTATTCACGGCAGTTCCTGCAGCTGGCTCAACGTTTTCCTCGGTATGATCGGTTGCTAAACCGCTACTTGATCCTGATCGGGCTGGCGTTCTTGCTACAGTGGGTGATCCCGCCACCGTATTCCTATCACTTGTCCACGGCGGTAGTGATGATAACGGTAGTGCTGTTCAGTTGGTTGGGCTGGGTGGTCTGGCGGCAAGGGTTCCGCGTGGCGAGGCTGTATGTGTTGGCCTGGTCCGTATTCCTGCTCACCGTATTTCTGTATGCCTTGGGCAACCTGGGGTTAATTCCCTATAGCGTGATTGTTCCTTATCTCCTGCATTTTGGTGCGCTGTGGGTGGTGGTGATGTTGTCGCTAGCGCTGGGCGACCGGATCCGGTTTTTGGAAAGTGAGCGCAAGCAGTTGTCTGTGGAGGCGCAGCAAAATCTGCAGCGGCATCTGGCGGATATTGAGCAGATGAACCAGGATAAATCCATGTTCCTGCAATATATCAGCCATGAACTGAATACCCCGATCAATTGGATTGGCGCGGCGGACTCCCTGGGGCAATCCGGGCAAGGTCAGGGCGACAAAGACGTGGACGTATGGGCCATGGTGCGCAAGGGGCAGCGGCGGCTTACCGGTATCGTCAGCACGTCGTTGCGCTACTTCGACCTTTCCGACCGTCATCAGCCGCCGCTACAGGGAGGTTGCCAACCCATCTGGATTCTGGATGCCATTTTGCGTGATCAGGCCACGCGGATTGAGACGTGCGGGGTGGCGGTGCGCAATCGTGTTTCTGCGAATCTGCAAGTGCGTGCCAGCGAAAGTGAACTGAGTGAAGTGCTGACCATGGCGCTGGATAATGCCCTGCGATTCAGTGCTGAGGGCGATAGTGTGGAGATCAGTAGTGCCGTGGATGTGCCGGCGGGGCATGCAGAGCTTTGTATTCGCGATGAGGGTAAGGGCGCCACGGCGGATCAGTTGGAGCATATTCTAGAGCCGTTCTTCGTGATGGGGTCACGGCACCATGAAGAAGGGTTTGGCCTGTCCTTGGCCATGGCGCGGGTGATGATTGAACAGGTTGGCGGGCTGCTGTGGGCTGAAAGTGCGGGACCCGGGCGGGGGTTCGCGCTGCATATCCGGCTGCCGTTGGCCCAGTTATAGCGTCTGTTTTGTCTGGCAGTGATCCGGGCGTGCCAGTGTTTCTCCTAGTTGCTGACCGATCAAACGTAGGAAATCCTTACCGACGCCACGCCCTTGAGTGGCAGGGTGCACCACCATCCAGGCCAGTTGGGGCTGCTTTTCTTCTATGAGTGCAATAGCGACACGCTGGCCATTGAAGTGGGCGGCGAACAACCGCCCTTGTCCGCTGGCAACCGCATCGGCTAGCTTCTGGCGGTATTGCGGCGCATCGCGGAGTACCTTGGCAAAGGCCTCACACTGATTTTCGCTAAGGGCATGGGCTTCTACGCTGATCGGCATCTGTCCTCTCCGCTGGTTAGGTCCTGTTGGGGTGCGTATAATAGCCGGTCCGATGCCTGGGAGGTATAGATGAGCAAGCGAAGCGCTACCGTAGAGCGCAACACCCTGGAAACCCAGATTCAAGCCACTATCAATCTGGATGGTACCGGCCAGTGCACGCTGGATACGGGTTTGCCGTTCCTTGAGCACATGCTGGATCAGGTGGCCCGTCATGGCCTGGTTGATTTGGATATCAACGCAAAGGGTGACCTGCACATCGATGCCCACCACACGGTGGAAGATATCGGTATCACTCTTGGGCAGGCTTTCGCCAAGGCCATTGGTGACAAGAAAGGCGTTCGCCGTTACGGCCATGCCTATGTGCCGTTGGATGAAGCCCTGTCACGGGTGGTGCTGGACCTGTCTGGCCGGCCTGGGCTGGAGATGTTTGTGGAATTTACGCGAGGCAGCATTGGCGGCTTTGATGTGGATCTGTTCTATGAATTTTTCCAGGGCTTCGTGAACCACGCCATGATTACTCTGCATATCGATAACCTGCGGGGCAAAAACGCGCACCACCAGGCCGAGACCGTCTTTAAGGCCTTTGGCCGTGCGCTGCGTATGGCCGTAGAGCCTGATCCTCGTATGGATGGTATTACGCCCTCCACGAAGGGCACCCTGAGCGAAAGTGGCGATAGCCAGTAAGTAGCCCAGTAGCAATTACAAGGACAGCCCCGAGTATGAGCGAAGTCGTTGCCGTTATTGATTACGGAATGGGTAACCTGCACTCCGCAGGCAAGGCGCTGGAGAAAGTCGCCGATGGCCAGAAAATCATTATTACCGGCGATCCGGTGCAGGTGCGTGCAGCGGACCGGGTGGTTTTTCCTGGTGTGGGCGCTATTCGTGACTGCATCGCGGTTCTGAAAGACACTGGCCTGGATCAGGCCATCCGTGATGTGGCGGCGGCGGGCAAACCGCTGTTGGGCATCTGTGTCGGGATGCAGGCAATGATGGCCCGTAGTGAAGAAAATCACGGGGTGGATTGCTTGGGCATCTTCGACGGCCAGGTGACTTTTTTCGGTGAGCAGTTCAGCGATACCGGTGTTCGCTTGAAAGTGCCGCACATGGGCTGGAACCAGGTACAGCAGGGCATGGCCCATCCTATGTGGGCCGGTATCGATAACCATACCCGGTTTTATTTTGTGCACAGTTACTGCGTCACCGGCCTGCCCGATGACGCTGTGGCTGGGCGCTGTGATTATGGTTTGAGTTTTGCGGCAGCCGCTGTTCAAGGCAACGTGTTTGCGGTGCAGTTCCACCCGGAAAAAAGCGCGGATGCAGGCCTGGCCCTGTTGGAAAACTTCCTGCGCTGGCAGCCATAAAAGACAGCAGGCTTGCACGCTAGGGTTTCTCTCTACGGTGTTCGTATAACGGGCGCGGCGGGGGAGGGATGCCGATTTCCATGAATTTAAATGAAGAGATTCTGATGCTACTGATTCCCGCCATCGATCTGAAAGACGGTAAATGTGTACGCCTTAAGCAAGGGCGGATGGAAGACGATACGGTGTTTTCCGAGGATCCGGTGGCCGTTGCCAGCCATTGGGTGGAGCGGGGTGCTCGCCGCTTGCATCTGGTCGATTTGAATGGGGCCTTTGCCGGTGAGCCGGTGAACGGCGATATCGTTAAAGCGATTGCCAAGGCGCACCCGGATTTACCGATCCAGATTGGGGGCGGCATCCGCAGCCCGGAAATCATTCAGGCTTATCTGGATGCCGGGGTGCAGTGGGTGATCATCGGCACCAAGGCCGTGAATGAGCCGGCTTTCGTGAAAGCCATGTGCGAGCAGTTCCCCGGCCACATTATCGTGGGTCTGGACGCGAAAGACGGCAAGGTGGCCACCGATGGCTGGGCCAATGTCACCGATGTGGAGGTGATCGACCTGGCGAAACAGTTCGAGAACGATGGCGTTTCTGCCATCGTCTACACCGACATCAGCCGTGATGGCATGTTGCAGGGGGTGAATGTGGAGGCCACTGTGCGCCTGGCCCAGTCCATGTCGATCCCGGTGATCGCCTCCGGCGGCATTACCAATCTTGATGACGTGCGCAACCTGTGTGCAGTCGCCGATCAGGGCATCAGTGGTGCTATCACCGGCCGTGCCATCTACGAAAACACCCTGGATTTTGCCGGCGGTCAGGCGTTGTCCGATGAGTTGAGCGGCGCCTGAGCGCCGGGGACGTATTATGGGTTTAGCCAAACGCATTATTCCGTGTCTGGATGTGGACGCCGGCCGAGTGGTCAAGGGCGTGCAATTCGTGGATATCCGTGACGCCGGTGACCCGGTGGAAATTGCCAAGCGTTATAACGACGCCGGGGCGGATGAAATTACCTTTTTGGACATCACCGCCAGCCATCAAGAGCGCGATACCACCCTTCACACGGTGGAACAAATCGCCAGCCAGGTGTTTATCCCGCTGACCGTAGGTGGCGGTGTGCGCGCGCTGGAGGATATTCGTAACTTGCTGAATGCTGGTGCCGACAAGGTGGCGATCAACTCTGCAGCGGTGCATAACCCGGAGTTTGTTCGTGAGGCCGCGGAGCGGTTTGGTTCCCAGTGTATTGTGGTGGCGATTGATGCGAAAAAAGTCAGCGCGGAAAGCGATACCCACCGCTGGGAAATTTTCACCCACGGCGGCCGTAAACCCACTGGGTTGGATGCGGTGGAATGGGCCCGGAAAATGACCGACTACGGCGCGGGTGAAATTCTGTTAACCAGCATGGACCGCGATGGCACCAAGAATGGTTTTGACCTTGCCCTGACCCGCGCCATTGCCGATGCGGTCCCGGTCCCGGTGATTGCCTCTGGCGGGGTTGGCAACCTGCAGCATCTGGTTGATGGTGTGCAGCAGGGCGGTGCTGATGCGGTGTTGGCGGCGTCGATTTTCCATTTTGGGGAGTATTCGGTACAGCAAGCCAAGGAGTTTATGCAGTCCGCCGGCGTGGAAATGCGCCTGGACTAATCGGTGTTTTTCTTCTTGGGCGAGCCAACCTTCCTGGCACCTGCTTTGATCGTTGCGTATTGGCTAATAAATGAGCCTCGGTTTTCTTTCGGCTTGGGGATAATGCTGCCCTCCGCCGTTATGGCGTGCGGATGTTCGTGTTCGGTTTCTTGAGGATCGATTTATGACAAATTGGGCGGTATCGGAAAAAGCGGATTTTAGGACCCGGCGTTAATGTTGTGCTCGATGGTGGCTGTGGTCACCGCTGGGGTGCTAAGCAAGGAGGATACGGGCACTACATCGATGCCGGCCTCTTCCATTAACGGTAGAACCTGTTGCAGATAATGTACGGTTTCCGGATACGGGTGGCCGATAGCGATAGCTTGGCCGCGCTGCCGGGCTAGCCGAATTAGTCGATTAAATTGTTGATTGATGTTGATCAGGTCGCGTTCGTTATCCAGAAAAATATCGCGTCCAGCGTTAGGTAGTCCCACTTGTTGGGCCACCTGCTGCGCCACCGTGTGGCTGCTGGTGCGGCTGTCCACAAAGAAAAGCCGGTGCACTTTTAGTTCGGACATTAACCAACCCATGGTTTGTGTCTGTTCGGTGAGCGCGCTGCCCATATGATTATTCAGCCCGCGGGCTTGTGGAATTTGGCTTAGAGCCTGGCGAACGGCATCCAGGAACTGAGGTTCATCCATTCCATTTTGCAGGCCACCACGGTCGAGCTTTAGGTGGCCTTGCGTGGCCATAGGCATGTGCACCAGCACTTCCTTGCCCACCAGGCTAGCCCGTTCCGCGAGTCGGCGCCCGTGGGGAGAAAAAGGAATGACGGCACAGGTCACCGGCGCGGGCAGATCAATAATGGCCTGCCCTTGTTGGCGGCTGTAGCCTAGGTCGTCGATGATAATCGCAATGCGTGGCGTTGCCAGGCTGCGAACACTGATTATTAATAGCCCGACCAAAAGCAGACCCAAAGCCAGTCTACGTTTTGCCATCAGGGTGTGGCTGGGCGCTGGGCAAGGACGACGCCTTTAAGGATCGAGAGCGCCTGGGCCAGGGCGTAATCTTCCTGAACCAGGGAGCTGCCTTCTTCTTGCTTATCGCTGTCCCCGTTTTCGTTATCTAGATGGCGGGGCAGGTCGGCTTCGCGCAAATATATGTCTTTACGCACTTCAAGTTTAGTGACTACGTCCACCGCAATGTCAGGCGCAATGCCTTCCGCCTGGATAGAGCGACCTTTTGGGGTGTAGTAACGGGCGGTGGTGAGCTTAAGGGCACGGTCCTTACTCAAGGGCAGTACCGTTTGCACTGAGCCTTTGCCGAAAGTGCGGTTGCCCACCACAATGGCGCGTTCCTGGTCTTGCAGGGCTCCGGCGACAATTTCCGAAGCGGAGGCGCTGCCGCCGTTGACTAATACAACCAGGGGGTTGCTGTTGAGTGCGTCGCCGGGGCGAGCATTAAAATCGGTACGGCTCGCCTTATCTCGCCCCTGGGTATAAACCACCAGGCCGTTATCCAGAAATAGATCGGTGACTTCAACGGCGCCATTCAGTACGCCACCAGGGTTGTTGCGCAAATCGAGGATCAGGCCGTTAAGGGGGGCGTCCTTGCTGAGCTTTGCCAGTTCTTTACGGGCATCGTCACCCGTATTGTTTTGGAACTGGGAGATGCGCAGATAGCCAAGACCTGGTTCGAGCATTTTTGATTTCACGCTGTGGGTCTGGATGCGATCGCGCTTGAGGTTCATCTGGCGCGGTTTTTCTTCGCCTTGACTGAGAACCATTAGATCGATTTTGCTGCCGATTTCTCCGCGCATTAGTTCAACGGCTTCGCCCAGTGATAGCCCTTTCACAAAAGTGTCGTCGATCTTGAGAATCAGGTCACCGGCTTGAATGCCGGCCTTGCTGGCGGGGGAGTCATCCACTGGCGCGATCACTTTAACGAAGCCGTCTTCCATGGTGACTTCAATGCCTAGGCCGCCAAACTCCCCGGTGGTGGTGACCTGCAAATCCTCGAACTGGTCCGGGGTCAGGTAATTGGAGTGTGGATCCAGATCGTGCAGCATGCCGCGAATGGCACTTTTCAGGAGCTCACCGTCATCCACCTCTTCAATGTAGGTGGCGCGAATACGCTCCATGACCTCGGCAAAGGCGCGCAGCTCATCTACCGGTACGCCCTGTTGGCGAGCCTGCTCGTCCAGAGCTGGGTCTTGGGCATGAAGAGCGGTGATAGGGGTAAGGACAAGCAAGCTCGAAATCAATACAGCACGGAGCGTGGGCAGGATGGTGGTTGGCATTCAGTATCCCCTGCGAGCACAGAAAAGGTATGCGCGCGTTTCAATAATCGTCATTTATTTTGCGCCAATGGCGGCAGTGTAACACGCTGATTGCACCAGCGTGTCGGGTCTACAGCCTTGCCGCGGTGCCGTATCTCAAAGTACAGACCGCTGGTCCGGTTGCCGCCAGAACTGCCCGCCAGAGCAAGGCTATCGCCGGCGGATACCCATTCTCCGACATCGCGGAGCAGACTCTGGTTATACCCATAGAGCGTCAGGTAGCCGTTGCCATGGTCGACGATCGTGAGCAGGCCGTAGCCGCGTAGCCAGTCTGCAAAAACTACCCGGCCGGGGTGCACTGCTCTGGCGGGCGTGCCGGGGGCGGCGTTCAGAATGACCCCCTGCCAGCGGAGAGCGCCTTCGCGGCGGCTGTTATAGCCGGTGGAAATCCGCGCTTCTAGCGGCCAAGGCAGCTTCCCGGCCAGCTTCCCGAAAGACTTGCCGCCCAAGTCGGCGGGGATGTCATTGAGGCTGCGCTGCATGTCTTCCAACAGTTTCTGCAGCCGCTGCTGGTCGCCCTTGAGCTGGCTGAGATTGTTACCTCGGTTATTTAATGATTGATTCAGCGATGCCAGAGTCATCTGGCGCTCCTTCTGGGCGCCTTTCAGCTTGTCTGCATGACGCTGCACCTGGGTGTGTTGGTCTAGCAATGTCTGGCGAGCTGTATCTACCCGCAGGGCAATGGTCTTGAGTTCGTCCAGTTCGCCGTTCACGGCTTTCAGGCGGTTACTGCGGGCACGTTGGTAGTATTCCTGATAGCGTAGCAGACGGGCGATCTGGTCTGGTTTTTCCTGATTGAGCAGCAATTTGATGCGCTCCTGGCGGCCGGCCTGGTAACTGGCGCGTACGGTTTTTCCTAGCCAGTCCAATTGAGTGCGCTTTTCCGCTGCCAGAACGGCCTGTTTGGCTTCCAGAGCGTTAAGGCGTTGCCGGGCCTCGCTGGTTTTTTTCTCCAGGCTTCGCTGCTCCCGGGTCAGCCGACTAATGCGCAGCTCTGTTTCGCGAAGGCTGGCCTGCACGGAGTCGCGTTCGCGCAGCTCGCGGCTCTGAGCGTCGCTTAATTCGCTGATGCGCGATTTCAGTTCTTTCAGCTCTGCCTTGCTGGGCGCACTGTCCGCCGCTCCGCTAATTGGAAGTAGCAAGGTGAGCAGGGCAGGCAGCAGTAAAAATCGTTGTAATTGTCGGGGCATGGCGGGGTTTTACCTTAACGGCCCAGGGATGTGTATACTTGGCGCCGATTTTCCTTCGGCTTTCTTACCGGAGGGAAGCAGTGGCGCCGCAGAGTTGGCGTCGATAGAGCCAACGTTAATGATCCGGGGTCTCCATGGGCAATCTGATTGAATTCGCCAGCAACCATTATATTCTGGTGTCCGCCTTTTTCCTGTTGTGGGCACTGTTTTTTGTGCTTGAATCCCGCCGTGGCGGCCAATCCCTTACGCCGCAGCTAGCTACCAATATGGTGAACCAGAAGGATGCGGTGATCGTGGATCTGCGTGACAGCGATGAATTCCGTGCCGGGCATATCGCCGGTAGCATCAATATTCCTGCCGGGCAGGCGATTGATCGTATTGCAGAGCTGGAAAAATACAAGGATAAACCCCTTATTCTGACTTGTGATATGGGAACAAAGGCCTCACATCTTGGTCGTCAGCTGCGAACCAAGGGTTTTACCGACCTGTATCGTATCCAGGGCGGTCTGAATGCATGGCGTTCAGCGAGCTTGCCGGTAGTCAAAGCGTAAGCAGGAGACAAGCATGGCCAGAGTCGAGCTGTATACCACCTCTTGGTGCCCGTTTTGTGTGCGCGCCAAGCAGTTACTTAACAGCAAGAATGTGGCGTTTGAGGATACCGATGTGGATCGCGAGCCCCAACAACGTGCAGTCATGATGCAGCGTGGCGGTGGCCGGACGGTGCCGCAGATTTTTATTAATGATCACGCCGTCGGTGGTTGTGATGAACTTTTTGCTCTGGAGCGAACGGGGGGGCTCGATGCTCTGCTCGGAGCGGATCAGTAACAGGAGAAGAACATGGCTGATGAACAACAGGTTTTCCAATTGCAGCGTATCTACCTGAAAGATACCTCGTTCGAGTGCCCGGGGGCACCGGAAGTGTTCCTGCAGGAATGGAAGCCCAAGGTGAACGTGCAGTTGAATAACAGCGCCCGCCGGGTTGGTGAAGGCGATGAGTTCGAAGTGGAAATTACCGTGACGGTGACCGCCAAGGACGAAGCGGAAGAGAAGACGTTCTATTTGGTAGAAGTAAAGCAGGCTGGGATATTCACTGTGAAAGGCATCGACGGTGAAGAGCGTGCCCAGCTGCTGGGCGCCTATTGCCCTAATCTGTTGTTTCCGTATGTTCGTGAAGTGGTATCGGATCTGGTTGCTAAAGGCTCATTCCCGCAAATGGTGCTGCAGCCGATTAACTTCGATGCGCTGTATCAGCAGCAGCGTGAGCAGCAGCAGGAAAACGCTGCTGCTGCTGGTGAGACCGTTCAGTAACAGCGGACAGTGAATAACTGAAAGTTGCGCGGAGCAAGGCAGGTCTGTTCTGCAAGCACAGAGGCCGCGACCAGCCCATGGTCGCGGCCTCTTGCGTTTCAAAATACATAAATCGGGCTCGCGTAGCGGTTAATTGTTCACCGTTAGCTGTCCCTTATAGTTTAACTGTCGCCATGCTTCGTAAAGTGTGACGGCAACAGCGTTGCTCAGGTTCAGGCTGCGGCTATCGGCCACCATGGGCAGGCGCAGCCTTTGTGTTGCGGGCAGGCTGTCGAGAATGTGGCCCGGCAAGCCACGGGTTTCCGGACCAAACAACAGAACATCTCCGTCCTGAAAGCGTGCCTCGCTATGAGCGCGGCTGCCCTTGGTGGTCATGGCGAACAGTCGTTGTCCGGCGACACTTTCCTGGAATGCGGCAAAATCCCTGTGCACCTGCAATGCGGCAAACTCGTTGTAGTCGAGCCCGGCGCGACGCAGTTTTTTTTCTTCCAGGGAAAACCCCAGTGGTTCAATCAAGTGCAGATGAGCGCCGGTGTTGGCCGCTAGACGAATAATGTTGCCGGTGTTGGGGGGGATTTCCGGTTCGAATAGAGCGATATGCAGCATGTGAATTTTTGCCTTAGTAGGGTGGGCGTGGTACTGATCGGACCCAAGATAAGAACTACGATAAGAATAACAGGACGGGAGTAATGATGTGGAAGCGCGGGGTAGAGGCATTGCTGTTTTATTGGACGGCCCCGGTGGGTCCGTCTCGCAGGGTAAGCCGGGGCAGCTTCGGTACGGCGCCCTATGGCACGGCGGGTCTTGATGTCGGCGTGATGGAGATAGCCCGGTGAAATGTGTGTTTCAGGCGCGACACATGATCGAAGCTCACATGTTGGCCAACTTGCTGGATCAGGTGGGCGTTATGGCCCAGGTACATGGTGATATGTTGCAAGGTGGCATGGGTGAGTTGCCGGCGGCGGGCTTGTCGACGGTGTGGGTGGCCGCCAGCGATGAAGGCCGCGCCCTGGAGGTAATTGCCGAGTTTGAGGCCCGTCAGCCAGCGGACCGAGAGGAGGTGTCGCCAGCCACCACTCCCACACCGCTAACCGGGCAGGGCTTTCTGGCGGGTTTGCTGGTAGGGATGGTGATCGGTGCGGTGTTGATGCTGATGTTCTTGCGTTGACGGTGCACTGCTGGACACAAAAAACGCCACGTTTTTAGGCGTGGCGCTTGATGTGTGCAGCGTGCTGCGGCTCTTAATTACCGCCCGGCGCGCTTGCGCTCGGTTTCGGTGAGCAGCTTCTTGCGAATACGCAGGGAGTTGGGGGTGACTTCCACCAGCTCGTCGTCTTCGATGAAGTCCAGCGCTTGTTCCAGGCTGAAACGGATCGGCGGGGTAAGAACGATGTTCTCATCGGTGCCGGAGGCGCGCATGTTGGTCAGCTGCTTGCCCTTGGTGGGGTTAACCACCAGGTCGTTGCCGCGGCTGTGGATACCGATAATCTGACCTTCGTACACATCCACGTTCGGGTCGATCAGCATGCGGCCACGTTCCTGCAGGTTGAACAGGGCGAAGCCCAGCACCTTACCTTTAACCATGGATACCAGCACACCGTTGATGCGCTTGGCCATGTCGCCGGCTTTATGCTCGCCGTAATGGCTGAAGGTGCTGTTAAGGATGCCGGTACCGGAGGTCAGAGTCAGAAACTGGCTACGGAAGCCGATCAGGCCACGGCTAGGCACCAGGAATTCCAGGCGAACTCGGCCTTTACCGTCCGGTTCCATGTTGGTCATTTCGGCTTTGCGTAAACCCAGATGCTCCATGATGGAGCCCTGATGCTGTTCTTCCACGTCGGCGACGACGGTTTCGTAGGGTTCCTGCTTCACGCCGTCTTCTTCGCGGATGATCACCTGTGGGCGACCCACTGCCAGCTCGAAGCCTTCACGACGCATGTTCTCGATCAGTACCGACAAGTGCAGTTCGCCACGACCGGAAACGCGGAATTGATCGGCGCTGCCGGTTTCTTCTACGCGCAATGCCACGTTGTGTTTGAGTTCGGCTTCCAGGCGCTCACGGATCTGACGGCTGGTAACGAACTTGCCGTCCTGGCCGGCAAACGGCGAGGTGTTTACGTGGAAGAACATGCTTACGGTGGGTTCATCCACGCTCAGCGGTGTCAGAGCTTCCACGTTTAGCGGGTCGCACAGGGTGTCGGAGATGTTCAGCGGATCCAGACCGGTGATGCAGACAATCTCGCCGGCGGAGGCTGTGGTGGCATCGACACGCTCCAGGCCGTGGTAGCCCATGATGGTGAGGATCTTGCCGTTACGGACATTGCCGTCGGCGCCGATCACTTTCACTGGGCTGTTGGCCTTGATGTTGCCGCGCTTAACACGGCCAATGCCGACAATGCCCAGGTAGCTGTTGTAATCCAGAGAGGAAATTTGCATCTGGAAAGGGCCGTCCGCATCGACGTTGGGGTAGTCCACCTTGTCGACGATGGCTTGCAGCAGCGGGGTCATGTCGTCGGCCAGCTCATCCGCCTCCAGGCCGGCAATGCCGTTCAGGGCGGAGGCGTAAATCACCGGGAAATCCAGCTGTTCGTCGGTGGCGCCCAGGTTATCGAACAGATCGAAGACCTGATCCATTACCCAGTCCGGGCGGGAACCAGGGCGGTCGATTTTGTTGATCACGACAATCGGCTTAAGACCGGCAGCGAACGCCTTTTGGGTCACGAAGCGGGTTTGTGGCATGGGCCCGTCCACTGCGTCTACCAGCAGTAGTACGGAGTCCACCATAGACATAACCCGCTCTACTTCACCGCCGAAGTCGGCGTGGCCAGGGGTGTCCACGATGTTGATGCGATAGTCATTCCACTGGATAGCGGTATTTTTAGACAGAATGGTAATGCCCCGCTCTTTTTCCAGATCGTTGGAGTCCATGACCCGTTCGATGTCGCCGGCGCGATCTCCCAGGGTGCCAGACTGTTGCAACAGCTTATCCACCAAGGTGGTTTTGCCGTGGTCAACGTGGGCGATGATGGCGATATTGCGCAGACGTTCAATCACTAGTGATGCTCCAAATATGGTGGGCGAAACCGTGCCAGCGGTTTCGCAGGGGCGCGCATTATAGCAGCGTAGCGTGTGGGTGATAGCCCGCCGGTCAGCCTTTATCGTAAGATTGGCAATTGTGAACAAGTTCAAAATTTCAACGTTGGGCCTGCGGGAGGCTCGCTGATCGCCTAGAATGGCGCAACCCTTTTCCGGGAGAACACTCAGATACTGGGTGTGTGCTTCCGTGACTCGGCTGTAATGCTTTTACAATCAGGTTGTTATGATGCGTACACTGCTTGCTTTGCTGTTAGTTTTACCGTCTTTAACGGTGGTGGCTGATGGGGCCTCCGGTAAAATGATCTATGGCTTGCATGAAAAGGTGCACATCAAGGAGTTAGGCATTACGGTACCGGCCAAGCTGGATACCGGGGCCGACTCGGCCTCTCTGAGTGCTCGTCATATCCGTACTTTTGAGCGCGATGGTGTGGAAATGGTTGAGTTCGACTTGGCTATCGACCGTGATGACCGGGGTGTTACCCGAGAACAATGGAATGATGTTGAGTTGCCGTTATCCGGGCATGTGCGTATTAAACGACGGGCAGAGAGTGTGGTGCTCGGTGATAGGGACTATAGTCGTCGCCCGGTGGTGGCTTTAACTATCTGCATGGGCAAGCGCCAGGAACAAATTGAAGTGAACCTGACAGATCGTAGTGAGTTTCGTTACCCGTTGCTAATCGGCTCCGGGGCCCTGCAGGAACTGGGTGCGCTGGTGGATCCGTCGTTATCAGTAACGCTGGGCGAGCCTGATTGTCAGGACAGTAAGGATAATGTTGTCGAAAGCGATGACCAAACGATGGAGGCTGCCGAGGCGCTATAATGGGTTCTGTGAAGTTGCAAGCGCGGCTGCTTGCCGTTTTCCTTTTGTTGTTGGGTGGCGGGAGTGTTGCTTATCAGCTGTTGGTACAAAATGTGCCACTGAGTCAGGATGAGAAAGACCCGGTTTGGGTGGTCGATTCTCAGGTATCTTTTGCCGCAAAGGCCAACAAGCCTGTCAAAGTGCGCATGTTTGTGCCGCCGCTGGGGTCTGGCTATACCACTCTTAATGAAAGCTTTATTTCCAATAATTACGGCGTAAATGTGAATGTGGATAAGGGTAATCGCCAGGTTACCTGGTCATCCCGCCGCGCCGAAGGCAATCAGTACCTCTATTATCGCCTTATGTTGACTCCTCGCTATGCAGATGTCCCGGAGAATGATCCGGGGCCCCAGTTCCGGCCTGCGCCAACTCTGGATGGCCCAGAAAAACTGGCTGCCGACGCGTTGCTTGAGCCTATTCGTCAGCATTCGGCGGATGTGGAAACCTTTATCAGTGAGACCATCAAGCGAGTTAATGAGCTTGAAAACGATAATGTTCAGCTTCTGCTGGGCAGCGATGTAAGTCCGGAGAACCGGGCTAAAGTGATCGATCTGCTGCTGGCGGTGGCGCATATTCCTGCGGAGCCGGTGCATACCCTGCGGCTGGCGGAGAGCCAAGGGCAGCAACCTGAGCTTTGGTTGCGTAGTTTTAACGGCAAGAAATGGCTCTATTTTAACCCGCTCAATGGCCAGCAGGGGCTGCCGGACGATCGTCTGGTTTGGTGGAGTGGGCCTGGGCCGCTGTTGAATATCGAAGGCGGCAAATCCGCCGATGTAAGCTTCAGCGTGCACGAGAATGAAATGAGCGCGCTGCAGTTGGCTCAGTCTCTGCGTCTGAAAGACGTGAGTAGCTTTATTGATTTCTCCTTGTATGAGCTACCGCTTCCTGCGCAGCAGCTGTACCGCATTCTGGTGATGATTCCGGTGGGGGTGCTGCTGGTGCTGTTCATTCGTTCGCTGATCGGTATGGAAACCCTGGGGACCTTTACCCCCGTGTTGATCGCCTTGGCTTTCCGTGAGACGCAAGTGGTCTGGGGGGTACTGCTGTTTACGTCCATCACCGCCATCGGGCTGTCTGTGCGGTCCTATCTCGAGCATCTTAAATTACAGTTATTGCCCCGGCTTTCCGTGGTGCTTACCTTTGTGGTGATCGCTATGGCACTGATTAGCCTGCTGGGCTATAAGTTGGGCATCGGTTCAGGTTTGTCGGTGGCGCTGTTCCCCATGGTGATTTTGACCATGGTGATCGAGCGGACTTCCATCGTTTGGGAAGAGCGTGGCGGGACCCAGTCCTTGAAAGTAGCACTGGGAACGCTGGTGGCGGCGATTTTCTGCCACCTGCTGATGGTGTGGCAGCCGTTGGTGTATTTTGTGTTCACCTTCCCAGGCGTGCTGCTTTGCCTGGCGGCCATTATGGTGTTGATGGGCCATTACCGTGGCTATCGCCTCACGGAGCTGTTGCGTTTTCGTGCCATGGTGGACGGGGATAAGCGCTAATGTTCTGGTCCAAAACCCGCAAAGCCCTGCGAGCCCGTGGCGTGATGGGCATTAACCAACGGAACGGCGATTACATTCTTCGCTACAATAAGCGCAGCTTGTATCCGCTGGTGGACGACAAGATCCAGACCAAGCAGATGGCCTTGGATGCGGGGATTCGCGTACCACACATGTATGGCACCATCGCCACCGAGCAAGGTATCAGTACCTTGCACCGGGTGCTGGAGCAGCATCGTGATTTCGTGATCAAGCCTGCCCAAGGGGCGGGGGGCGACGGCATTATGGTCATTGCTGATCGTTTCGAAGATTATTTCCGTTCGGCCTCTGGGCGTATTATTACTACGGAAGAGCTGGAGCATCATATTTCCGGCATTATTTCCGGTATCTATTCTTTGGGCGGACATCGCGATCAAGCACTGATTGAATATCGGGTGCGCTCTACTGAGCTGTTCAACCGGATCAGTTTTGAAGGGGTCCCGGATATCCGCATCATCGTGCTCAAGGGGTATCCGGTGGCGGCCATGTTGCGCCTGCCTACCCGGCAGTCCCAAGGCAAGGCGAACCTACACCAGGGGGCGATTGGTGTGGGGTTGGATCTGGCGTCAGGGGTTACTCTGGATGGCACTTGGCACAACCTCAAGATAGCGCGTCACCCGGATACGGCTAATCCAGTGGCCGGGTTGACGGTGCCGGACTGGCAGGAATGCCTGGAGCTGGCGGCGCGTTGCTATGATCTAACCGGATTGGGGTACTTGGGGGTGGATCTGGTCATGGACCGCGAGCACGGGCCGATGATGCTGGAGCTCAATGCCCGCCCAGGCCTGAATATCCAGATCGCCATGGATGATGGTCTGCTGCGCCGTTGCCAGATCATCGAAAAACAACTCGAGGCCCTGAAAGGCGAAACCCGCCCGGTGGCTGAGAGAGTGGCCTTCGCCAAACAACAATTCGCAGTAGCCGGGCCGGTGTCGGCCGAAGAGGAATAATTTAAAACCACCCTCAGCCGCCATGAGTCTTTGTCTGGCCTTCTTTGTGCGGTTGTCGTGGCTGATGCAGCTGCTGATTCAGCGAACCCCCTGCCTCCCCTCCGTTGATCACCCTGCCAGAGCAGCGTGATCAACGGAGCCGGCGTCTCTCTAGGCGCACAGTAAAAGCAATGTTGTGCCCGTATCGCCCAGTTGTCGCCGTGTACCCGGTGCTCCCAAAGCGTTGTTGATGCTGGCGGTTGCGAACACCTATTGCCAGGTGCCCACTTCTCGAACACCGGTGGTCCCCGGACTAACGGCGCAGGCGTCTGGCCATAATGCAAAATAATAAAGGTGGGGGAGGTGTAGCTGTGGGCGGCTCCTTTTGTGCATTAATCCGAATGGCGTCGAGGATGCGCTTCAAGCCCTCCATTGCTATACTGCGCCGCCCAATTTTTGAGCTATCCCACAGCAACGCAGGTTTTTCGATGACAGAGGCAAGCCAACCAATCAAGCGTCGTGCCATTGCACTGGTGTCCGGTGGACTGGACTCCATGCTGGCAGTGAAAGTCATGCAGGACCAGGGCATCGAGGTAGAGGGCGTGAATTTCTACACTGGCTTCTGCGTGGAGGGGCATACCCATGCTATCCGCAAGAAAGACAAAGATAAGGATAAGCGTAATAACGCCTTGTGGGTTGCGGAGCAGCTGGGCATTAAAATGCATATCATTGATATCTCCGAGGAGTACAAGGATGTGGTGCTCAACCCCAAGCATGGCTACGGCGCAAACCTGAATCCCTGTCTCGACTGTAAGATTTTCATGGTTAACCAGGCCACTCTGATGATTAACAAGGCCCGCGAGTTGGCCGGTGATCGGGGCTTTGATTTTATCGTTACCGGTGAAGTGATTGGTCAGCGCCCAAAGAGTCAGCGCAAGGAAACGATGCCGATCATTAGCCAGGAGTCCGGTGCTGATGACCGTCTTTTGCGCCCTCTGTGCGCAAAAAACTTGCCACCTACGCTGCCTGAGCGCGAAGGTTGGGTAAACCGGGAGCAGTTGCACGATTTTTCCGGCCGCAACCGTAAACCGCAAATGGCGCTGGCCGCCAAGTTTGGGTTGGACGATTTTGCTCAGCCTGCCGGTGGCTGTTGTTTTCTCACCGATGAGTCTTATTCCAACAAGCTGGCCGACCTGTGGAAGGCTCGCAATGAGCGCCGATACGAACTGGATGACATCATGCTGCTGAAGGTTGGGCGCCATCTGCGTCCGCAGCCGCATTACAAACTGATTATCAGCCGTGAAGAAGGTGAAAACCGTTTTCTGGAAGGTTATCGTTACCAGTTCACCAGTATTACCACGGTGAGTTGCCCGGGTCCGCTGGCGCTGGTGGACGGTGAGTTCGGTAGCGAGGCAGAGGTGGAGCAGGCGGCGGCCATTGTGGCACGTTACTCCAAGGGGCGTGTTGAAGACGCGGTGACTCTGGAAGTGCGCAGTCCGGACGGTGTAGCACGTGAGATTACCGTGGCGCCGGCGCAAGCGGAAGCGGTGCTGCCAAGCTGGAATGTGGGCTGAACGACGATGACCGATACCCTTCACGAATTGGATGTGCGCCGGCTGTTGTGCCCCATGCCGGTGATCAAAACCCAAAATAAGGTAAGAACCCTGGCCACAGGTGATACCCTGAAAGTGGTTTGTACCGATCCTGGAGCATTAAGCGATATCCCCGCCTGGTGTCGGATTAACGGCCATGAAGTGCTGGAAATGGCTGAACAAGGCAACGAAGTTTTTGTCGTGTTGCGCGTCGGGCAAGATAATGGCGCACTATTTTAGTGCTTTGCGTATGTTTGGTGCACCGTAATTGCGCACCAAAATGAGTCACCTGTCCTGATTGCTTCGAATCAAGTAGAGAATGCGCTAAAAAGGGCTGGCACGGTATTTGCCTCCCTATTGGCAAAGCTGGCCCAGTGGCCGAGAATACCGGTTCTTGTGTTGCGCTTCCTCAGAGCGGCACGACGAGTCAGAGACAAACCCGCTGTTCCTTAGGAGGACGCACGATAATGTCTGTTAAGACCCTCAAACTGATCAAAGAAAACGATGTGAAATGGGTGGACCTGCGCTTCACCGATAGCTCTGGTAAGGAGCAGCACGTCACCCTTCCGATTGGCGAAATCGACGAAGATTTCTTCCAGGACGGCAAAATGTTTGATGGCTCCTCCATCGCTGGTTGGAAGGGCATCAACGAATCGGACATGGTAATGATGCCGGACGATGAGTCCGCCGTGCTGGACCCGTTCACAGACGTTGCTACCCTGAACTTGCGCTGCGACATTCTTGAGCCGACCACCATGCAAGGTTACGAGCGCGACCCGCGTTCCGTTGCCCGTCGTGCTGAAGAATACCTGAAATCTACCGGTATCGCGGATACTGCTCTGTTCGGTCCTGAGCCGGAGTTTTTTGTATTTGATTCCGTGCAGTGGAAGTCCGACATGCAGGGTTCCATGTATAACATCCACTCTGAAGAAGCTGCGTGGGTTTCCCATGAAGACTTTGAGGGCGGCAACATTGGTCACCGCCCTGGTGTGAAAGGTGGTTACTTCCCGGTTCCTCCGGTAGACAGCCTGCACGATCTGCGGGGCGCCATGTGTTCTGCCATGGAGTCCATGGGGCTGAAAATCGAAGTGCATCACCACGAAGTGGGCACGGCTGGGCAGTGTGAGATCGGCGTTGGTGCCAACACCCTGACCGCCAAAGCGGACGAAGTACAGATTCTTAAGTATTGCGTACACAATGTGGCTCACGCTTACGGCAAGACAGCTACTTTCATGCCTAAGCCGCTGATCGGTGATAACGGCTCTGGTATGCACGTGCACGTATCCCTGGGTAAAGACGGCAAAAACCTGTTCGCCGGTGACGGCTATGCTGGTCTGTCTGATGAAGCGCTGTATTTCATTGGCGGTATCATTAAGCATGCCCGTGCTCTGAACGCATTCACCAATGCGTCCACCAACGCTTACAAGCGTCTGGTGCCCGGTTTTGAAGCGCCGGTAATGTTGGCCTACTCTGCCCGTAACCGTTCTGCATCCATCCGCATTCCGTTTGTGAACAGTGCCAAGGCTCGTCGTGTGGAAGCGCGCTTCCCTGATCCGTCTGCCAACCCGTACCTGTGTTTTGCTTCCCTGCTGATGGCTGGCTTGGACGGCATCAAGAACAAGATGCACCCTGGCGATGCCATGGACAAAGATCTTTATGATCTGCCGGCTGAAGAAGCAAAAGGCATTCCTACCGTGGCTCATACTTTGACCATGGCCTTGGATTGCCTGGAAGAAGACATGGACTTCCTGACCGAAGGTGACGTGTTCACCAAGGATATGCTGGAAGGCTACATCGAACTGAAGCGTGCCGAGGTTGAGCGTCTGAACATGACCCCGCATCCGGTTGAGTTTGATATGTACTACTCTTGCTAATGCCTTCGGGTCGCTAGCAGAAAAGGGCCTCCGCTTGTCGGGGGCTTTTTTTTGTTTGGAAAAAGGCTGCTGTTTTGTGCGTTTGCCCCTTTCCTGAGCTGGCGAGTCAGGCCAGAATCAAGGCAGAAATCTGGAGAAGACAATGAAAAAATCGCTGATTGCGTTTGTTGTTTTAGGATCGCTGGCTGGCTTGAGCCAGCCAGCGATGGCTGAAAGCGAAGAGGATGTGGATCGGGTGGAGGCGACTGATGCCACTGCGTCGAAGATTTACCGGACCACCGACGAAAAAGGCAATGTGGTATTTACCGACAAGCCCGAAGAAACTGGCGGCGCCGAAGAAGTGAAATTGAGAAAGATGAACACAGTGCCGATCAAGAAGGTGGAGTTGCCGGAAGCGGTCGCGGAGCCAGAGGATACCAAGCAGAAAAGCCAAACGGTTGATGCGTATACCTCGCTGACCATTACCGCCCCTGAAAGTGGCGCCACGCTGCGCAACCCGACGGACGCAGTGTATATATCGGTGAATTTGCAGCCGAGTTTGCAGCCCGGGGATCGCCTGGTGTTGTTGGATAATGGCGCGGAGCAGCCGGCTTTGCAGTTGGATGCGCCGGAACGCGGCGTGCATAACCTGATCGTGAAAGTGGTCGGTGAGGATGGAGAGACCCGTATTGCTTCCGAGTCGGTGGAGCTTTATATACATCGCAGCACGGTTAGCGATTTCCGCAGCGCCCCAGGTGGCCCTGGCAATGGCGGCGCTGCGCAAGTGGGTGGTGCAGCAGACCGGGGTAGCGCAGCGAATGTGGGGGGTAGTGCATCAACTGGGGGCGCCGCCAATGTGGGTGGTGGTGCAGATCGGGGCAGCGCTGCCCAGCCTGCCAGACCGAATCAGAGCATTCGTAGCAACTAAGGGCGCACCCAAGTGGTGCACCCCATGACCCCTTTCCTTTAAACTCATCAAAATCACGCTTTTGCCCCGGCCTCGAAGGCCAATGGTTAGCACTTTTTCAGGCGAGTGAGCAGATGGCCTGATAATTGCTTATGCCCTGTTATGGGCCAATTTCTGATGAGTGACATTACGTTGCACAAACGACTACTGGATCACCTGCGTACGGCGGTGATCATGCTGGACGACGCCCTGTGTGTGCGCTACCTGAACCCGGCCGCGGAGATGCTGCTGGCGACCAGCGCTAGCCGTGCGGTGGACCAGCCCTTGCCTGATTACTTTTTCGACGATGAAGAAACGCGCCTGGCAATTCAGCAGTGCATTGCTGAAGAGCACCCGTTTACTCAACGTGAAGCGCGGTTGTCGGTGGCGCCGGGCCACGAAATCGTGGTCGATTATTCGGTGAGCCCGATCAATGAACCCGGACAGCCACTGTGTTTGTTGATGGAGATGCAGTCGCTGGATCGTCTGTTGCGGATTGGTCGTGAAGAAGCGTTGATTCATGCCCACCAAGCCACCCGGGCTCTGGTGCGCGGCGTGGCCCATGAAATCAAAAACCCGCTAGGAGGGATTCGTGGTGCGGCCCAGTTATTGGAGCGCGCGCTGCCGAGTCCGGATCTGACCGAATATACCAGAGTGATTATTGATGAAGCCGACCGGTTGCGTTCGGTGGCGGATCGCATGCTTGGCCCGCGCAAACCCCCCGAGTTCCGAGCGGTGAATGTGCACGAATGCCTGGAGCATGTTCGTCAGTTGCTGTTGGCGGAATACCCCAAGGGGGTGGCCATCTGGCGGGATTACGATATCAGTTTGCCGGATGTGATTGCCGATCGGGACCAATTGATTCAGGTGCTGCTCAACCTTATTCGCAATGCCACCCAGGCGTTGCTGGAATCGCAAACCCCCGAGCCTCGTATCACCATGCGTACCCGTGTGTTACGGCAGTTCACCATCGGTGCGCAGCGACATCGCCTGGTGCTGCGCATGGACATTATCGATAACGGCCCGGGTATTACTGAGGAAGTTCAGGAGACGATGTTCTACCCGATGGTCAGTGGCCGCGCCAATGGCACCGGGCTGGGCTTGTCCATTGCGCAATCCATTATTAGCCAGCACCAGGGGTTGCTTGAGTGTGAAAGCGAGCCAGGGCAAACCGTATTCAGCATTTTGCTGCCCATGGAGCAGCTGGATGAAACCAGCACAGCGTAGTTCACGGCTGTGATCAGATTGTTGTCATACACGCCGGCCGCTACTGCGGGGGTGATAGAAATTACAGGAGTAGCAGGTCATGAGTGTCAGTATTTGGGTTGTGGATGATGACCGCTCCATTCGCTGGGTGTTGGAAAAGGCGCTGGGCCAGGAAGGCTATGCGGTGACCTGCTTTGAAGATGCGGATGAGGCGCTCAATACCCTTGAGCAGGGAGGGCAGGAGCCGGAAGTACTCATCAGTGATGTGCGTATGCCGGGCACTGACGGGCTACGGATGCTGAAAATACTGCAGCGCAAGAATCCGGATCTGCCGGTGATTATCATGACCGCTCACTCCGATCTGGATTCCGCTGTGGCCTCTTATCAGGGCGGCGCATTTGAATATTTACCCAAGCCGTTTGATGTGGATGAAGCCGTGGCTCTGGTGCGCCGGGCCATCAAGCATCGGGAAGAATCCCGGGGCGACTTTCCTGAGCCGGTAGAAGAAGCGCCCACCGAAATTATCGGTGAAGCGCCGGCCATGCAGGAAGTCTTTCGTGCCATCGGCCGGCTGAGCCATTCTAATGTGACCGTGTTGATCAATGGGCAGTCCGGTACCGGTAAAGAGCTGGTGGCTCGAGCCCTGCATCGTCACTCCATGCGACGGGAGAAAAATTTCGTCGCGTTGAATATGGCGGCCATTCCCAAGGACCTGATCGAATCTGAGCTGTTCGGCCATGAGAAAGGCGCTTTTACTGGCGCCAACAATCAGCGGGTGGGCCGTTTTGAACAGGCTAACGGAGGTACCCTTTTTCTTGACGAAATCGGGGACATGCCACTGGAGGCTCAAACGCGTTTGTTGCGGGTGCTTCAGGAAAGTGAGTTCTACCGCGTTGGCGGGACCACCCCGATCCACGTGGATGTGCGCATTATCGCCGCCACTCACCAAGATCTGGAAAAGCTGGTGAAAAATGGCGACTTCCGTGAGGATTTATTCCACCGTTTAAACGTTATCCGCATTCATATTCCTCGCATGGCCGAACGTCGCGAGGACATCCCTCGATTGGCCCATTACTTCCTCCAGCGCGCGGGAAGTGAATTAGGGGTAGAGCCAAAAATCCTTCACAAAGACACGGAAAAGTATCTTTCTACTCAGGCCTGGCCAGGCAACGTGCGGCAGTTGGAAAACACCTGCCGTTGGCTAACCGTGATGGCTTCCGGTCGTGAAGTACTAGTGGATGATCTTCCTCCGGAGTTGAAAGAGGCTGGCCCAGCGAGAGGTGCCGATATCAGTGGTGACTGGCTCAAGTCTTTGCGCAATTGGGCTGATCGCGCTTTGTCCCAGGGGGAGCGGAATATTCTTGAGCAGGCGGTGCCCGGTTTTGAGCGCACTATGATTGAGGTGGCCTTGCAGCATACAGGCGGTCGCAAACGTGACGCCGCAGCACTGCTGGGTTGGGGGCGAAATACACTGACCCGTAAGATTAAGGAGCTGGATATGGAAAGCCAGTTTCAGGCCGCAGATGAGGATTAAGGGCAGTTTAACGTTGAAAGAGAAAACCCGTGCCAGGCAGGTGCTTACAGAGCCCCTGCTTGGCCGTGTTCAATTTCTCGGATAACGCGATTTATTCACGTAACCCGTTGGCAGTCAGTGAGTCAATTTCCCAGTCATTTTTCAGCTGCCAATGGCTATCTACTTGGTAGCTGTCGGCATCCTCCGGCAACACATTTTTTCCACCCCAAGCCAACGCGGTAAATTGTACGCGTGCCTGTTTCAGTGTCACCGGGTCCAACGCAATATTGATGCCTGTGAAGGTGATGTTGCGGTTTGGGTAGCGGAAAAAAAGGCCGACCAAGGTGCGGTGAATTTCCTTGCGGTTGAGGGTTTGCCCGCGCCGTTGCACGGCGATATTATCGGTCAGTCGGTCCATGATCGCGCTGGTGTCGCCATCTTCGATACCCTGCTCAATCTCGGCCAGTGCCTCGCTGATGGCCTGCTCCGGCGCAGAGCTGTCACAGGCGGCCAGCAGGCCTTGCAGCAGTATTAACAGCAGGTATGCTGGACCTCTTCTTTTGCTCAGAACTTCCCTCATGGCGTTATTCCCTTATCTGGATACTAACCGGCAGTTTTATCTTCCCGTAGGCGAGGGTCATCAACTGTATGTGGAGGAAAGCGGCAATCCACAGGGCATACCGGTAGTTGTCCTGCATGGTGGTCCCGGGGGCGGCTGTTCTCCTGCGATGCGGCGTTTCTTCGATCCACAAAAGTTCCGCATTATTTTGTTTGACCAGCGTGGCTCGGGTCAAAGTCGACCGTTGGCTTCTATCGAACATAATATCTTGAGCCATTTGTTGGCGGATCTCGAAAAAATTCGCCAAACGTTAGATATTCAGCGCTGGATGGTGTTTGGCGGCTCCTGGGGGGCAACCTTGGCACTGGCGTATCTGGCGGCGTTCCCTCAGTACATTACTGCAATGGTGCTGCGGGGTATTTTTCTCTGTCGAGAGCGGGATTTGGACTGGCTCTACACTAGCAAAGGGGCCGCGCGTTTGTTCCCGGAAGCCTGGCACGCGCTGGAGCAGCAGGCGCCCCCAGGCACTGGCAGTTTGCTCGAGCGTTATTACCAAGGGCTACAAGGGGCTGAGGCGCATCGCTATGCACGTGCATGGTGTAACTGGGAATCGACATTGGCTCTGATGCCCACCCAGTCGCAAGGGCTGGGTAGTGATGACGAGCTGTGCATGGCGAGGCAGGAAACCCACTATTTCCGTGCAGATGGTTTTATTGAACGGCCCTTGCTTGATGCTTGTGCAGGGAGCCAGGTGCCAGTGGAAATCGTGCATGGGCGCCGGGATTTCGTCTGCCCGCCAGAACAGGCTCTGGCATTGCATCAAGTGCTGCCCAATAGTGTACTTAACTGGGTTGAAGGGGGCGGGCACTCTTCCATGGATCCGGGGATAGCGGAGGCCTTGCTGATGAGTGTAGAAAGGTTGCTGCGGGAATTGGTGTGATGAAAGTGTTAATGCAGCGTGTGAGTGAGGCGCATGTAACGGTTGCAGGAGTAACCGTGGGCGGCATTGAACGAGGGCTGCTTTTGTTGGTCGGCATTGAGCGGCACGATGATGAGGCGCTGATAGTCCGGATGGCGCAGCGGGTGGTGAACTATCGTGTTTTCCCTGATGCACAAGGCAGGATGAACCTTGATATTTATCAAGTGGCAGGAGAAATCCTGATGGTGTCGCAGTTTACGTTGGCTGCGGATAACAGTAAGGGGCGCCGCCCCGGTTTTAGTAATGCAGCAACGCCTGAACAGGGATTGTGGGGGTGTCAGCGTTTCGAAGAAGCACTTCGAGAGCTTTCGGTGCCGGTGCAAACTGGTCAGTTTGGTGCAGATATGCAGGTGCATTTAATCAACGACGGCCCAGTGACATTTTTTCTTGAGCTGTGAAGTGGGGTTCAATTGTATTGCAAAGGGTGTCCCCTTGTTTATGATGAACTCAGTTGCCTGAAAAGGGCGACGGGGAGAGCACTGTGATTCGCAGAGGGTGGACCGGTGCCATAGTGTTGAGTAATCAGCACAACCCCCTAGGGATGATTTATAAAAACTTGGAGGAAGCTCAAGATGAAAAAGACACTTATCGCTGCTGCGCTGCTGGGCGCTTCAACTTCTGCTATGGCTGTTGCTCCGGGTGGTCCGGGCTGTGGTTGGGGCAACATGTTGTTTGAAGGCAAATCCGGCATGCCGGTACACTTTCTCGCTACTACTGTGAATGGTACATCGGGTAATGCTACCTTCGGCATGACCTCAGGCACTAACGGTTGTGACACCAATGGCTCTCTGACCTATAGCGGCCAAAGCTTGCTGGGGATGACTGGCGTGATGGAAGAAGTGGCTCAGGACATGGCCACCGGTGAAGGCGAAGCCCTGACCGCGCTGTCTGTTTCCATGGGTATTCAGACTGAAGATCGTGCGCGTTTTAATGCGCTGATGCATGACAATTTTGCAGTCATTTTTCCCACCCAAGACGTGACTGCTGCTGAAGTCATGGCCAGCATCACCAACGTGATGCAACAAGACCAAGGGCTGTCCAAGTACTTGGCATAATCGGTAAAAAAGACCGAGACAGAACCCCGCTTTTGGCGGGGTTTCGTTTTTTTGATCCTTCTTTTCTGACATTATTGTCAGCTTGCTAATTCAGACGGATGAATCCGGATGCGCACTGGCCTTCTCTGTGTGCTGCTTTGCTGGTTTGTGCCGGCGTTTGCTGCAACCCCTTCATTTCCCGAACTGGCAGATACTCCCCGCTGGCAGGCGTTATTGCATATCAATCCTGGTGCTACCCTGCGTGACAAGCACCAGAGTTACGTGGATGACGACAGCTTTTTTTTGGCTGATTCAGGGAAGATAGATCCACTAGCGGAGCTGGAAGCGACTGAGCAGGCTCTTCGCCCAGCCGGGGCACCGGAGCGATGCCGTTTCCCAGCGCGTTATCGTTTCTTATCCGAAAAATTGGGTTGGCAGAATGAGTCGCCGTTTTCACACTGCGATGATTACAATGAATGGCGAGATGCGATTCATGCTAACCGTGCGGTGCTGGTTTTTCCTGCCGCTTATTTGAATAGCCCTTCATCCATGTTTGGGCATACCTTGCTGCGACTGGATCAGGGCGAAGACAGTGCCGTCTGGTTGTCATGGGCAGTCAATTTCGGGGCGGTTTCATCTGACGCCGATAACTCTTTTTTCTATATTTATCGCGGCTTGGCGGGCGGTTATCCGGGCCGCTTTGCGCTGGTGCCCTATGTGCAGAAGATTCAGGAATATTCGCACATGGAAAACCGGGATATGTGGGAATACACCCTGGATCTGGATCAGTCTGAAATAGACTGGCTGATTGATCATCTCTGGGAACTCAAAGATATCAATTTTGATTACTACTTTTTTGATGAGAACTGCTCATTTCGTCTGCTTGAGCTGGTGGAAGTAGCACGCCCGGGGTCCGGGTTGTTAAGTGAGTTGCGGTTTGCCGAAGTGCCTGTCAACACAGTGCGAGCGCTGGATGAGCGGGAGATCATTAGTCGCCGGTATTATCGGCCTTCCAAGTCCGTTGAGCTGGATAATTTGCGTCAGCAGCTCGATGGTTCCCAGCAAAAACTGGCAAGAGCGCTGGCCGACGATCCCGGCCTGGCCAAGTCGTCAGCTTTTATGGCTGAACCTGCAGAAACCCAAGCGATTATGGCGGCGGTGGCCTATCGCTACATCAGGCTTACCCATCGCAAGGAGGAGCGAACTCCAGCGGTGGCGAAACGCTCGTTGAGGCTGCTGACTCTGATCAATAGTCTGCCGGCAGCACCGGTACCCGAAACCGAAAACCCCGAACCCCCGGAAAAGGGGCATGGCACCCAGATGCTGGGTGTCAGTGGTGGTCAGCGCGAAGGCGAGCTGGATTTTGGTGAGCTGACGTACCGGCTGACTTACCATGACTTGCTTGATAACCAGTATGGTTTCCTGCGTGGCGCACAGATCGAAGGGTTGGATATGACTCTGCGCAGCACCGAGTCTGGCCAGGTCAGGCTGGAAGAGCTGGATGTGGTCAGTATTCGCTCTCTGGCCCCACGCAATCGCTTCATCAAGCCCTTGAGCTGGTATGTAGAAGGGGGCTTGGAGCGGGCTTGGGCAGGGCGCCGTCGGCTGGCGCGTTATATGCAGGGCGGTGCTGGCGCAAGCTGGCTGTGGGATAACTGGCAACCGTACCTGTTAACCAGTGTGCGAATGGAGAATAATAGCGAGTTCGGCACCTTCCTGACCCCGGGGGCCGGTCTAGACACGGGTATTCTTTATCAGCGTGGTGACTGGCAGTGGCGGTTAGGCAGTGTGGGGCACTATTTCACCAACGATGAATATCGATCCTCCTCTCAGTTTGCTGTGCAGTGGTCAATGACTCGCCAGCACGGCTTGCGCGCTTCGGTGGAGCGCGAGAATCGAAGAGGCGGGTACGATGATGAGTTCAAACTCCAATGGCGATGGTATTACGATTAAGCGCAGCGCTGCTGCTGAGCCTGTTGCTGGCAGGGTGCAGCAAGCTGTTTTTCTACCCCATGTCTGCGTGGGTGCAGAACCCGGAAAATCAGGGGCTGGAGTACGAGGATATTGTGCTGATACACCCGCGCGGTATGCGTATTCATGGCTGGTGGTTGCCGGCGGCCAATGATGCCCCGGCCCGTGGTACGGTTTATTTTCTGCACGGTAATGCCCAGAATATCAGTACTCACCTGGCCAACGTGCAGTGGCTGCCGGCGCGGGGCTATAACGTATTTTTGCTGGATTACCGGGGTTATGGGTTGTCGGAAGGCAAGCCGCGTTTACCGGAAGCGTTTGCTGATGTGCAGTTGGGCCTGGACTGGTTGCGCCATGCCAAGCGCACCGAGGGCGTGCCGTTGGTTGTGTTCGGGCAGAGTCTGGGCGCTTCAATGGCCGCCAGCGTTTTGGGTAAAGAAAGCAATGCTGGCGCGGCGAACTGTGTGATTCTGGAAGCCCCGTTCGCCAGCTACCGGGATATTACCAGCGATGTAATGAAGCGTAGCTGGCTGCTGTGGCCATTACGTTGGATGGTGATACCGGCAATGCCAGATCGCGAACTGGACCCGGAAATACGAGTGGCCGGCATTGGCCCAACGCCTTTGTTGGTGATGCATAGCACGGACGACCCAGTGATTCCCTATGCTCACGGTGAGCGGCTTTATGCGGCCGCACAGCAACCCAAAACCTTCCAAAAACTGCGTGGAGGCCATACCGAAAGCCCTCGTGACCCAGCGGTGCAGCAGCGTCTGGTGGATTTCATGCAGGATAATGATTGTGCCGCGAAGGTGGCGCAAGTCGAACCGCCGGTGGCGCCATCAGACGATGAATCTCTCCCCGCATCCCCTGTGCCTATTCCTGTTCCCGATAAGGGCTACCGATTCTAGTTTTGTGTTTGAACCGGTGGGTGGGGGCGTTGGTCGGTAACCAAAGCCTTGATGGCCAGCCGCCAGCAGGCTCTGTGTGGGGTACTTTACATTGGCGGGGGCTGTGTTTGTTTCTTAACCATTCGGGCTGCGAGCAGGCCCATCTCGAAAAGAAACCACATGGGAATCGCCAGCAGTGTCTGGCTGATAATATCCGGTGGTGTCAGCAGCATGCCGATAACGAAACACCCCACCACCACATAGGCGCGAGCCTTGCTTAGTTTTTCCACCGTGGTGGCGCCGGTACTCACCAGCAGTACGATGGCGATGGGTAGCTCGAAAGCCAGCCCGAATGCCAGAAATAACGCCAGCACAAAATCCAGATAGCTACTGATGTCTGTAGTCACAGCTACGCCTTCCGGAGCAATGGCAGTGAAGAACTGGAACATCAATGGGAATACCACGAAATAGGCGAATGCCGCGCCACCGTAGAACAGCAGCACGCTGCTGGTTAACAAGGGGATCGCCAATTTCTTTTCATGCTTGTATAGGCCCGGTGCCACGAAAGCCCATACCTGATGCAATATGAACGGCATGGCGGCAAACACGCTCAGGTACAGGGTTAGCTTGAATGGGGCCAGAAAAGGCGAGGCCACGCCGGTGGCGATCATATTGGTGCCGGATGGCATGGCATCCATCAGTGGTTTCGCCACCAGGGTGTACAGTTCGCGAGAAAACGTGAACAGGCAGAGGAAGACGATAAAAATAACCACCACGGCCTTGAGTAGACGGTTGCGCAGCTCCAACAGATGGGCAATCAGCGGCTGGCCGGCGTCGTTGCTGGCATCATTCATGGCCGCGGGAATCCTGGTCGTGGTTGTTTTTATCGGCGCCATCTTTTTCGTTGGGGCTTTCGTCGTTATTCAGTGCGGCCGGTGCCGGCTTGCCGCGAGGGGTTCGTGAGCGAGCGATTTGGTCGGGGCTCAGTAAATTGTTTTTGGCGTCACGAATACTGTCTTCATCCAACCCCATCTGGCGCATCTGCTTTTCCATGCGCTCTTGCATATCTTGGGTGACGGCTTCACGTTCCAACTCGCTCTTCAGATGATTGAACGTGGAGCGGGCACGACCGATCCAGTGGCCGAGTGTGCGGGCGACGGTGGGGAGTCGCTCCGGCCCCAGTACCAGCAGGGCGATAATGAAAATCAGGGTGAGTTCGGTAAAGCCGATATCGAACATCGCAACCTCGGTTTGGAAGGATCTTGCCTAGAATATGTCGCCGCAAATGGGCGGCAGCTATCAGGCCTTGTCCTGTTCGGCTTTTTGTTCGGCGTCTTGCTTATTCTGGGGCTGATCGTCGTCAGCCAAGCGTTTATGGTCCTGCTCGTCTTCGCCATCTTTCATGGCGCTTTTGAAGCCTTTCACCGCGCCGCCCAAATCGCCGCCAATGTTGCGTAGTTTTTTCGTGCCAAATAACAGGACCACGATGGCCAGGAGAATCAATAGCTGCCAAATGCTGATACCGGAAAACATGGAATTTCTCTCCGAAAAATTAAGGGCCGCGTTAGCTACGTTAGTGCTTGCCGCTGCGTGCGGCTTTTTCATCATGGCCGGACAGACCAAAGCGACGTTGTAATTCTGCCAGGACTTTGTCCGGGTGCTCCCCCAGTTTGGCCAACATCACCAACGAGTGGAACCATAAATCGGCGGTTTCGCTGATCAGTGCCTGATGCTCGCCACTGACTTCAGCATCCCGGGCCGCAAGAATGGTTTCTACCGCTTCTTCGCCGACTTTTTCCAGGATCTTGTTGAGGCCCTTGGCATACAGGCTGGCCACATAGGAGCTGTCCGGATCGGCGCCCTTGCGCGACTCCAGAACCTGATGCAGCTCACTGAGTATCTCTGACATAGTGTATTCCTTATTGCCCGGCCCCGCAGGGGGATGAGTTTATCAGGGTGCGTAAAGGGGCCATAGGCTCTTTTTTCTGATGTGTTGTTGCTAGCGGCGCCAGCTCCAGCTGCCCAGAATGGCCGCAGCCCCGCCCAAGGCCCAGCTGTAGGGGTTGGCCAGCCATAGGGCCGCGCCGGCACAGCCCAGCGCGACGAGGCCGGCAAACAGCTTGTGACGGTGACGCACTAGCTGCTGTTCGAAACGGGCTTCCTGGCGATCTTGCTGGTAGGGCAGGTCTCGCAGGCTTTCCAGCCCGTCGCGCAGCAGGTCGGGCATGTCTGGAAGTTGAGCGGACCATTCCGGTAGGCGGTTTTGTAGTTTCTTCAGGGTGGCGCTGGGGCCGTACTCGGCCAGCATCCAGGCTTCCAGCAGTGGGCGCCCGGTGCTCCAGATATCCAGCTGCGGGTAAATGCTGCGCCCCAGCCCTTCGATGTGCACCAAGGTTTTCATCAGAAGAATGTACTGCACCGGCATTTCGATATGGTAGGTGCGCGCCATATCAAACAGCTTCATTACCAGGGGCGCAAATTCCAGCTGATCGAGCCGGGCAGAGCGAACCGGCCCGACGATGTCGATTACTGCCCGCTCGAACCGGGAACGGTCGATGGGCGCGGTATTCCAACCGGCGCGAATTACCGCATCGACTAGGGCGCTGTAGTCTTCGCGCATTACCGCCAACACCATGCGCCCGAGGATGTTCAAATCGTCTTTGGACAAGCGCCCAGCGATGGCAGCGTCTATTGCCATGTACTGGGGCGACTCAGGATGCTCCGGGTTGACGAAAATATTTCCCGGGTGCATATCCGCGTGGAAGAAATTGAAGCGGAATACCTGGGCGAAGAAAATCTCCACGCCCCGTTCGGCCAGCACTTTCGGGTCAATACCGGCGGCCTTGATGCGCTCGATATCATTCACCGGAATACCATGGATACGATCCATGATGATTACGGTCGGGCTGGACAGTTCCAGATGTATGGCCGGAATGTGCAGCAGTGGGCTGAACAGGAAATGTCGGCGCATGGTTTCGCTGTTGCGCGCTTCGGCGGCCAGATCTAGTTCGCCAAGGAGGATCTCTCGGTAGTCCTGGACCACCCGAGCCGGACGGAAATAACGAGCATCACGCCATAGGCGTTCCAGCCAGCGGGCACCGAATGCCATGACTTTCAGATCCCTTTCCACCACCGGGCGGATCGTAGGACGCAGCACCTTGGCAACCACTTGCTGGCCGTTGTGCAGGGTGGCAGCGTGTACCTGTGCGACCGAGGCTGCGGCTATAGGCGTACTATCAAAATCACGGAATACCTCATCCAGCGGTTGGGGCAGGCTGGCTTCCACCAGGGCCCTGGCCTGCTCGCCGTCGAATGGGGCAACCTGATCTTGCAGGCGGGCAAGGGCGTCGATCCACTCCGATGGCAGCATGTCTTGCCGGGTGGCCAATAGCTGGCCGAATTTGATGAAGACCGGCCCCAGCCGTTCCAGTGCTTTTTGCAGACGCTCCCCTTCGCTCAGCTGGCCGGTGCCGAGCCAGCTAGCAGGCACCAGGTATTGGAGGATAAGCAGTAGCCCCTTGGTGGGGTGTGTGGGAAGCAAGGATATTAGCCGGTAGCGGCAGATCACATGGATCACCACCAGCATGCGGGTAATCGGCGGCATCAGTGTGGTGAGCTCCCGGAATCCTGTGGCGAGGAGGGTGATGGGGAAGTCGAGCGGCTTCTTAACCGTTGAATGCGAGCGTCCAGGCGGTCCACATCCATACGCAGTTCATCCACGTCTTGGCCGAATTCGTAAACGTCACGGCGATGGGGAATAAGACCGGATTCGTTGCCGACATAATCGCCTAGCTGCTCGGTCAGACGGGAGGCCGCTTGTTTGGCCCAGCCGAACAGGCGCCGAGCACTGTAATCCAATTGCTGTGCCAATTCTGATCCGGTAATCGGCTCCAGGATGGCCCCCCAATCGATCTGCAGATCGTTGGCAATCTGCTGCAGCTCCTGCAGGAAATCACGGTTGCCACTGATATCCACTGGGCCGCCGATCATGCCGGGGCGGGTTTTCCAGTTGAGCAGCAGCGAGGCCAGGTCCATGGGGCTGCCTTTCACCGCCACATCCGGGGTGGCATCACTGCGGTGGTAGAGCTCCACGCCGTCTTCCACGATTAACCCGTAGATGGCCACGGGGGGCAGTGTGGCCTCAATGGCAATAAGCCGGCCGGCGTGTATGGCCAGGCGCTCTGCGCTGGCGGGGTCAGATCGCAGGGCCGTGTTGATGGCTCGCTCCACGGTGGCCAGGGCGGTGGTAGAGAGCAGCCCGGGAGAGCGTGACTGGTCTTTCAGGTTCAAAATTTGAATCCTCTGTGCAGGGCCACGATGCCGCCAATCATGTTGAAGTATTCGGTGCGGGCAAAGCCGGCGTTGTCCATCATGCCCTGTAGGGTATCTTGGTCTGGGTGCATGCGAATGGATTCGGCCAGGTACTGGTAGCTGTCGGGGTCGTTGACGATGAGCTTGCCCAGTTTGGGCCAGACAGCAAAGGAATAGGCGTCGTAGACTTTGGCCAGGTGCTTATTGGTGGGGGTGGAAAACTCCAGCACCAGCAGGCGCCCGCCGGGTTTCAGGACCCGCAACATGGAACGCAGGGCGGCGTCTTTATCGGTGATGTTGCGCAGGCCGAAGGCAATGGTGATGCAGTGGAAACTGTTGTCTTCGAACGGCAGGCACTCGCCGTTAACCTGAGTGACTTGAGTGTTGTGGCTGCAGCCAGCATCGAACAGGCGGTCGCGGCCCACGTCTAGCATCGCGTCGTTGATATCAGCCAGCACCACTTGGCCGGTTTCGCCAACCAGCCGGGAAAATTTGATCGCTAGATCGCCGGTACCGCCAGCAAGGTCGAGCACTTTGTGGCCCGGACGAATGCCCGCGAGCTCAATGGTCATGCGCTTGAGAATGCGGTGGCTACCCATGGAGATCAGGTCATTCATGACATCGTATTTGCCCGCCACCGAGCGAAATACGCCTGCCACTTTCTGTTGCTTTTCCTGCCATGGCACTTGTTGGTAGCCGAAGTGTGTGACCTTGTTATCGTCGGACATATCAATTCTCGAAAGGCGATGGGTGACAGGCGAAAACCTTTCCCATAATGGCTTCTTCCCGGGCGGCCAGCTGTTCAAGCAGCAGCCCAACACTGGGGACGGGTTTCATCACTCGGAAACTGCGATCCATGAAATCATACAGGTTCGCAAAGCCTGCCGCATGGGCCGGTTTGCGGACCATTCTGAAGGTGGCGTGGAGCATCCGCGAGCGGATATAGCGATCCAGCCGATGACCCAGTTCGGCTACCAGTTGTAGCTGCCGCTGACGGTCGTCATGGTGGGTCGGCTGGCGGAATCCAGCCAGGTAGATGGTTTCATCAATGGGCTGGTCGAGTTGGTCGCCGAGGATGTCGGTGACCGCCTCGTCAAGTTCCTGGGTGAGAATGGCGGCTTCCAATGCCGCGGCGGAGGTGGCCATGACCTTGTCGGGCAGTAGTTTCATCGCCTTGGGCAAGGCCCTGTGGACTTCCCGCGCCACCGGCAGTAGTTCGCGGCCACCGTAGACGTCTTCTAAAAGGAAACGGACTCCCTCGGCGGTTACCGGGTCATCGAGAAGGTGGGCATGGGTGCGCGTGAGGCGCTCTGCCTGCCAATTCTGCAGGCGCCGCAGTCGGGTTAGAAACAGGGCATCGTCGCCATGCTGGCGCAGGGCAAAAAAACGGTCGAGATAGTGTTGTAGTTGTTGGCCGGCGGTCATGGTTTTCCCTCCGGCACGGATAATAGCAAAGTGAGACGCCGGCAGGCACCACGCATCACACTGGCACGCTAAAAAGGGTGCGACATGATGCGTGGTGCCTGCTGCGGTTACAGAATATACCGGCTCAGATCTTCGTCATCGGCCAGCTCTCCCAGGTAACGGTCGACAGCCTCCGCGTCCAGTACCAGCGGCTTGTCGTGATACTGGGTGGCGAGAGAGTCGGCGTCAAAGCTGATTTCTTCCAGCAGCTTTTCCAGCACCGTGTGGAGGCGGCGCGCGCCGATGTTCTCGGTGCGTTCGTTGACCTGCCAAGCCACTTCCGCAATGCGGCGAATGCAATCGTCGGTGATCTCCAGATTCAGCCCCTCGGTTTCCAGTAGCGCCTTGTACTGTTCGGTGAGTGAGCATTTTGGCTCGGTGAGGATGCGCTGGAAATCGTCCGGGCTCAGCGGGCTTAGCTCTACGCGGATGGGCAAGCGGCCTTGCAGCTCGGGGATCAGGTCGCTGGGGCGAGACAGGTGGAAGGCACCGGAGGCGATAAACAGAATGTGATCTGTTTTCACCATGCCGTATTTTGTGGATACGGTGGAGCCTTCGATCAAGGGTAACAGGTCGCGCTGTACCCCTTCGCGCGATACGTCGGTACCGCCGCCTTCGCCGCGCTTGGCCACCTTGTCGATTTCATCGATGAAGACGATGCCACTGTTTTCTACTACGTTGATGGCCTGCACTTTCAGTTCGTCTTCGTTGACGAAACGGGCGGCCTCTTCATCGCGAATCAGCCGATAAGCTTCGCGAACCTTGAGTTTCTGGCTCTTACGCTGCTGGTTGTTGCCCATTTTGGAAAACATCTGCTGCAGCTGGCTGGTCATTTCTTCCATGCCCGGGGGCGCCATGATATCGATGCCGGCCGGGTTGCTGGCCACGTCCACGTCGATTTCCTTGTCGTCCAGCTCCCCTTCGCGAAGCTTCTTGCGGAAGATCTGGCGTGTACTGTTGTCGATGTTGGCGTTGGGGCTGTGACTGCCGTCGTCGTTGCGAGCCGGAGGCAGCAGAGCGTCGAGGATGCGCTCTTCCGCGGCGTCATCAGCCTGGCTGCCGACACGGGCAATTTCCTTGTCGCGCAACAGTTTGATAGCCATTTCCATCAGGTCACGGATGATGGACTCCACATCCCGGCCTACGTAGCCCACCTCAGTGAACTTGGTGGCTTCTACCTTGATGAAGGGGGCATCCGCCAGTTTGGCCAAGCGGCGGGCGATTTCGGTTTTACCTACCCCGGTGGGGCCGATCATCAGAATGTTCTTGGGCGCCACTTCGGCACGCATTTCTTCAGGAAGTTGCATGCGACGCCAACGGGTGCGCAGCGCCAGAGCCACGGCTCTCTTGGCCGCGTCCTGACCGACGATGTGGCGATTGAGTTCGGAAACAATGTCTTTGGGTGTCAGGGAAGCCATGATTAACCGTCCAGCTCTTCGAAGGTGTGGTTGTGATTGGTGTAAATACAGATATCGCCGGCAATGGTGAGCGCCTTGGCGACGATGTCTCGGGCTGGCAGGTCGGTATTATCCAGCAGGGCAGTCGCGGCGGACTGGGCGAAGGGGCCACCCGAGCCGATGGCGATCAGGCCATCTTTTTCCGGCTCAATCACGTCGCCGTTACCGGTAATGATTAGCGAGCTTTCCTTGTCGGCTACTGCCAGCAGGGCTTCCAGCCGGCGTAGAGCTCGGTCGGTACGCCAGTCTTTGGCCAGCTCCACGGCGGCGCGGACCAAATGCCCCTGGTGCTTTTCCAGTTGGGCTTCGAAACGTTCGAACAGAGTAAAGGCGTCGGCGGTGCCACCGGCGAACCCGGCAATGACTTTGCCATGAAAAAGCCGACGAACCTTGCGGGCGTTGCCCTTCATGACAGTGTTGCCCAAGCTAACCTGGCCATCACCACCGATGACGACGTTGTTGCCTCGGCGAACAGAAACAATGGTTGTACCGCGATACTGCTCCACGGGAATTCTCCTTTTTACGCGTAGGAAAGGAAGTATGGGCGCCACGGGGGGATTTCAAGGAGAGAAAGCGAGATGGCAGACGCCCAACGCCGACGCGGGGCTGCATCGGCGTTGGGTATCAAACACGTGATGCTTTACTTTTTCATCTTGATTGGGAGGGTCTCAATGCCGTTGCTGGCCAGTTGGTCCTGGGCGCGGTGCATGGCGTTAAGGTTGTTGTAGGGGCCAATCATGACCCGGTGCCAGCTGTCGCCGCTGTCCAGATTGACTGACTGAATGTTGGCCTCGAAGCCTTTCAGAATTAGCTCGGCTCGACGGCGATCGGCATCTTCGTTGCGGCGAAAGCTGCCCGCTTGTAGCAAATATTTCTCGTTGCTATTGCGAGTGCCGGCTTCTGGCTTGCGGGTTGTTGTCGGCTTCTTGGTGGCACCCGGTTTGCTGGTGGTATGTGAGCCACTGTCGGTTTCGTTCTGTGGCACGATTACTTCCATCTTGGGTAGTACCGCATAGAAATCGAACTTGGGCGAGTCCTCGGCGGATTCATTGTTGGCTTCCGCTTTTGGCTCAGCCTTGGCTTTGACGGGGTCGTCGTCGTTGGCCACGGTTGTGCTGCCGCCCTGTGCTATCTGGGTTTTGCCCAGATGAAACAGAAAGGCCACGAACAGGCCGACCATCAAGCCGGTAAATAGCCATACCCAGCCGGGGACCTGGCGCTGCTGGGGTTTCTTTTTGCGGGCGGGGCCGCGGCTGGCGCCGCGCCGGGTGTTCTTCGCCATTACATGCGCTCCAGTGGGCTCAAGCCCAGCAGTTCCATGCCGTGTTTGAGAGTGCGGGCGGTGAGGGCGGCCAGCTTGAGGCGGCTTTGCCGAATGCTGTCATTCTCGCTGCTGAGGACCGGGCAGTGCTCATAGAAGCTGGAAAACAGGCCTGCCACATCGTACAGGTAAGTGCTGAGCAGATGCGGTTGGCCCTTGTCGGCTACGTTCTGTAGTACTTCGCCAAATTGCACCAGTCGTGCGGCAAGGGCTTGCTCTGCCTCTTTGTTAAGCAGGAAATTGCCGCTCACGTTGGCCATGTCCAGCTCGGCTTTGCGGAAGATGCTGGCCACGCGGGTGTAGGCATAAAGCAGGTAAGGGGCGGTGTTGCCTTCAAAGCTGAGCATTTGTTCGAAGTTGAAGATGTAGTCGCTGCTGCGGTTTTTCGACAAGTCGGCGTATTTTACCGCGCCGATGCCCACAGAGCGGGCAATGCTGCGTAATTCTTCATCGTCCAGCTGCGGGTTCTTTTCCTGCACTAGGGCAAAGGCCCGTTGCTCTGCTTCGTCGAGCAGGTCCACCAGTTTGACGGTGCCGCCGTCGCGGGTCTTGAACGGGCGGCCATCCGGGCCATTCATGGTGCCAAAGCCCATGTGGGCCAGCTCGGTCTGTTCGGGCACAAAGCCGGCCAGTTTTGCCAGGGTGAACATTTGCTGGAAGTGCAGTGCCTGGCGCTGATCGACAAAGTACAGCATGCGGTCAGCTTGCAGCGTGCCGGCACGGTAGCGCAGGGCCGCCAGGTCGCTGGTGGCATACAGGTAGCCGCCGTCGGCTTTACGCACAATCACCGGCAGCGGTTCGCCTTCCTTGTTTTTGAAGGCGTGCATAAACACACATTGAGCGCCCTGGCTTTCACTGAGCAGCCCTTTGCTGTCCAGATCTGCCACCACTTGTGCCAGATCGTCGTTATAGGCGCTTTCGCCGTGCACGTCTGCCGGTGTCAGGCTGACGCCCAGGCGATCGTAGATCGCCTGACAGTGGCTTAGCGATACCTGATTAAACTCTGCCCAAAGGGTTAGGCAGTAGTCGTCGCCGGACTGCAGTTTTACCACCAGGGCGCGGGCCCGGTCGGCGAAGCTGTCGGATTCATCGAAGCGTTGTTTGGCGGCCCGGTAGAACGTTTCCAGGTTGGCCAGTTCACGGCTCAGCTCGCGCTCACCTTCCTCGGCTTTTTGCTCCTCCAGATACGCGAGAAGCATGCCGAACTGTGTGCCCCAATCACCCACATGATTCTGGCGAATCACGGTGTGACCGAGAAATTCCAGAGTACGCACCACGGCGTCGCCGATGATGGTGGAGCGCAGGTGGCCCACGTGCATTTCTTTGGCCAAGTTGGGTGAGGAGTAGTCCACCACCACGGTTTGGGGCTGCTCTGGCCGGCTAATGCCGAGAAAGTCGTCGGCCAGTGCGGAATCCAATAGGCCGGTGAGCCAGTCATCGGCCTGGAAGAAATTGATAAATCCGGGCCCGGCGATGTCGACTTTGGCCACGGCGCTGTCGTTGGGCAGGGCGGCGATCAGTTTTTCTGCTAGATCGCGAGGCTTCATGCCGGCGGGCTTGGCCAGCATCAGTGCGATATTGGTGGCAAAGTCGCCGTGACTCTTGTCCCGGGTGCGGTCGATTTGCACTGGGCGTTTGGCGTCAGCGGGGAGGGTGCCCTCGGTGATCAGGGTGTCCAAGGCGCTTTCAATAAGGGATATCAGGCGTTCTTTCATGACATTCTTTTGTGGAGGGCTCTGAGCCGTTTAACTGGCCGGCGATTGTACGGGAAAAGCCATGCTTACGCATGCGCAGGATGTCTGATGGCCGACACTGCTCTGTCTGGCGTCCGTCTCCGGCGTCGCTATAACATATCAATCGGATCCACATCCACGTGCCAGCGGCATTGACGTCCCTCAGGGAGTTTGCGGGCCTGTTCCAATAGCACGTTAAGGGCTTGGTGTAACGGAGCCCGTTGGGCACATTGCAGCAGTAGCTGGGTGCGGAAACGGCCCGCACGTTTTTCCATGGGAGCGGGAATCGGGCCAAGGACGTGAACATCCTGCGGAACCGCAGTGGTACTAAGCTGTTGCAGAAAATTCATGGCGGTGCCCATGGCCATGGCTTCGCAGCGGAACAGGGCCAAGTGCCCGTGGGGGGGCAGTCCGGCCATCTGCCGCTCCTCTAGCAGGGTGGTGGCCAGTTGTGGATAGTCGCCGCTGGCCGCTAGTTGCAGTAAGTGATGATCCGGGTGGCGGCTCTGCAGAATCACCCGACCTTTGCCTTCGCGGCCGCTGCGGCCGGCCACCTGTAGTAGCAACTGTGCGGCCTGTTCAGGGCCGCGGAAGTCGGCGCTGAGAAAGCCGGAATCCATATCCAGGATCACCACCAGGGTCAGTTTGGGGAAATGGTGGCCCTTGGCCAGCATCTGGGTGCCGACCATGACGGCGGGTTCGCCTTTTTGGATCTGTGCCAGATGTGCATCTAAGGCGCCCTTGCGGCGGGTGGCATCCCGGTCGATGCGAAGCACTGGTACCGGTAGGGACTGTTCAAGCAGTTCGGTGAGCTTTTCGGTGCCACTACCGGCTTCCTGAATGGCGCTGGAGCCGCAATCCGGGCAGCGGCTGGGTACCCGCTGTTGATAGCCGCAATGATGGCAGCGCAGGGCCCGGTCATTGCGATGCCAAGTGAGGAAACTGTCGCAACGCTTGCACTCCGCCTGCCAGCCACAATCGTGGCAGAGAATCATTGGGGCATAGCCGCGGCGGTTGATAAACACCAGCCCCTGATTACCTGCCTCTACGCATTGCTTAAGGGCTTGCAAAGAGAGGGGCAGTAGTGGGTTGCCGGGGGCCGCCAGCCGGGCATCGACAATTTCGATGGGAGGGCGATTTTGGTCGGTGGCGCGTTGAGATAGTTTGAGCCACTGAAAGCGGTCTTGACGAGCCAGATGCAGGGTTTCGAGTGCCGGTGTGGCGCTGCCTAGAACGACCGGAATTTCCAGCTGCTGGGCGCGCCATGTGGCCAGATCCCGAGCGTGATAACGGAAGCCATCTTGCTGTTTGAGGGAGCTGTCGTGGGCTTCGTCCACAATGATCAGGGCGGGGTTCAGCATGGGCGTGAAGATGGCTGAGCGAGTGCCGATGATAATGCGCGCGTGGCCCTCACGGGCGGCGAGCCAATTGTCCAGTCGTTCTCGGTCGCTGAGCCCGGAATGCAGGGTGACAACGGGGACCGCAAAGCGCTGCTTGAAGCGCTGTACCGTCTGTGGCGTCAGGCCAATTTCCGGGACCAGCACCATCACCTGCTTGCCCGCGGCCAGAAGCGGCGCCATGGCTTGCAGGTAGACTTCGGTTTTGCCGCTGCCAGTGATGCCGTCCAGCAGGAAGGGGGCGAACCCTCTGGCTTTCTGGATTGCCTGGATTGCTCCACGCTGCTCGGCGTTGGCGGCCAGCGGGGCCTGGGCCAGGGTTTCTCGTGGGGCCTCGGGGCGGGTATCCACTTGAATTTGGTTTGCCCAGCCCTTGTCGCGCAGGCTGTTCAGGGCGGATGCGCTTACGTCCAGTGCCGCTAGCATGGCGCTGCTCAGTCCTTGGGGATGCTCACGCAAAATGCGCAAAGCGTCTCGCTGGCGCGGGGCGCGGCTAACCTGGTCATCGTTCACATGCTGGCCCCGTTCGCTAATCTGCCAGCGCTTCTCCAGGCTGGCTTGGGCGTCGCCGCCTTGGCGCAACAAGGTGGGGAGTGCGTAATTCAGCACTTCCCCAAGAGGGTGGTGGTAGTAGCGGGCCGCACGTTCACAGAGCTGGTAAAGCTCATCGGTCAGGACGGGCTCTTCGTCGATCACCGCCAGTACGGCCTTCAGTTTTGGATAATCGCTGGGAGCATGTCCATGGACAAGACCGATGAGGGTGCGGCGCCCAAAGGGAACTTTGACTCGGCTACCCCGGGGCGGTATCACTGTGCCGTGCAGCGCATAATCAAAACACCCGGGTAGGGGAACGGGCAGGGCAATTTGCAGGGTGTTGTTCGGTGACAAGGAGTTTCCTGGAGCCTGCGGCGGCTTTGCGCTTGCGCAATGGGGACAAGCTGTTATGATTCGCCTTCTTTTTCCCAGGCGCAAGCCGTGTGGTGCCTGTCGTAGAGGCCGGTAGCGACACAAAATGGAGCTTAGCAATGAAAGCAGAGATTCATCCCGATTACCAGACAGCCACATATTCCTGTAGCTGTGGCAACGTTATTGAGTCCCGTTCTACCAAAGGCGGCGACATGGCGCTGGACGTTTGTTCCGCTTGCCATCCTTTCTACACTGGCAAGCAGAAACAAGCTGACAGCGGTGGCCAGATTGACAAATTCAAGCAGCGCTTTGGCATGATGCGCAGCAAGAAGGACTGATACGCCGCCTTCACAGCGCCTATTGTAAAAAGCACCCTGCCGGGTGCTTTTTACGTTAAGTACTTGCGTACACAGTGTATATCCCAAAAAGGGAAGCGGAGACCAGCATGTCCGAGGATTTAAAAACGGCGGCCCTGGAATACCACGCCAAACCGCGGCCGGGGAAAATCAGCGTTGAGGTGACCAAGCCTGCGGCGACCAGTCGAGATCTGAGCTTGGCCTATAGCCCGGGTGTTGCTGAGCCTGTGCGGGAAATTGCCCGGGAGCCGGAGCTGGCCTACCGTTTTACTTCCAAGGGCAACCTGGTAGCCGTGATCAGTGATGGCTCTGCGATTCTTGGTCTGGGTAATCTGGGGGCGCTGGCCTCCAAGCCGGTGATGGAAGGCAAGGGTATTCTGTTCAAGTTGTTTGCAGGTATCGATGTGTTCGATATCGAAGTGGACTCTGAGGATTCCCAGGCTTTTATCGATACAGTAATGCGTATTCATCGCACCTTTGGTGGCATTAATCTGGAAGATATCCGCGCGCCGGAGTGTTTTGAGATTGAGCGTATTCTCAAAGAGCAGTGCGAAGTGCCGGTGTTCCATGATGACCAGCACGGTACTGCTATTGTGGTGGGTGCGGGATTGATTAATGCGCTGGAAATCCAGAACAAGCGAATCGAAGACATCAAGGTGGTGTGTGTCGGGGCTGGTGCGGCGGGTGTTGCCTCTGTGCGGTTGTTGATTGAAATGGGCGCGCGCAAGGAAAATATCTTGGTGCTGGATCGGAAAGGGGTGATTCATAGCCGCCGTGATGATCTGAACCAGTATAAGGCCGCGCTGGCCAACGATACGGACAAGCGTACATTGAATGATGCCGTGGAAGATGCGGATGTGTTCATCGGCGTTTCCGGCCCGGATATGTTGACTCCGGAAATGGTCAAGAAGATGGCACCCAAGCCGATCATCTTCGCATTGGCCAACCCGGACCCGGAAATTCGTCCGGAAGTGGCCAAAGCGGCCCGCCCGGATGCAATTGTGGCGACGGGGCGTTCGGATTTCCCTAACCAAGTGAACAATGTGCTGTGTTTTCCGTACATGTTCCGTGGGGCCCTGGATGTGCGCTCCACGTCCATCACTGAAGAAATGAAGATCGCGGCTGTGCATGCTATTGCCGAGCTGGTACGTACGGCGCCTCCGCAGGAAGTGCTGGATGCCTACGGTGGTGAGCCGTTGACCTTCGGACCGGAATACATCATTCCCAAGCCGAATGATCCGCGTTTGTTGGGCAAGGTTTCTGCTGCGGTGGCTCAAGCGGCGGTGGAGTGTGGTGTGGCCCGTAAAGGGTATCCATCACACTACCCGTTGAACTCGCTGGACGAGATTTTCCCGGAGCTTTAAGGAAGAAGCGCCAGCCATAAAAAAACCGCCTTTTGGCGGTTTTTTTATGGCTGCACATTTCAGCTTGAGCGCGACAGGGGTGCGTGCAGAACCCGAATCAAAATATTTGCTCCGGTGCACTGTGCCCATTCGGGCCGCGAGCGGGTTCCAGGTCGGGAACCTGGCTGCGGATAAAGTATTCACGAATAGAGTCTGGATTTTCCGGCCGGGCCAGCAGGCCGCTATCTGGATCGATGCGCACGGTAGCGATGCCGGAGGGCTGTTCCAGCTGGTGCTCGGGTACGCCTTTCAGGGCGGGGCCCATGTAGTCCATCCAGATGGGCAGGGCGGCCTTGCCGCCATATTCACCCCACCCCAGCGTGGCGGGATTATCAAACCCAACCCAGACGGTGGCAACCAAGTCCGGCGAGTAGCCAGAAAACCATGCGTCTATCTGATCGTTGGTGGTGCCGGTTTTGCCCGCCAGATCCCGGCGCCCCAAGCCGTTAGCTTGGTGGCCGGTACCGCGGCGAACGACATCCTGAAGTATGGAGTTCATCAACCAGGCAATGCGTGCATCAATCACCCGGGGGGCCATGACAGGGGGGGGCTGGAATGGCTCCGGAGCACTTTCAAGGCTGCCGGTGTCGCCAATGTAGCGGTCTGCGCTGTCGTCAGCCGGGCTGTCGTCGTCGGTTGCGGGTGCCTGACAGGGGCTTTCGCAGAAGATGATTTTGGGCGCTTTCCAAAGTACCTCTCCGTTACCCTTCTCTATTTGCACGATGCTCCATGGGGTCACCCGATAACCGCCATTAGCAAAGATACTGTAGGCAGCGGCAATATCCATGGGGGTGACGCTGGCGCTGCCCAGTGCCAGCGAAAGATCTCGCTGGAAGGTGTCTGCCGGAAGGCCAAAACGTTTCAGTGTGCCCGTGGCCTGGCTAATCCCGATTTGCCGAAGGATACGAATAGAAACCAGATTCAGGGAGCGATAGAGGGCTTCGCGCATGCGGGTAGGACCAAAGAATTTACCGCTGGCGCCGGTGGGTCGCCAAGCGGTTTCCAGCTTGTTGTCGTCAAAGACCACGGGAGCGTCGTTGATGATGGTGGCTGGGGTGAAGCCGCTTTCCATGGCTGAAGTATAGATGAAGGGCTTGAATACGGAGCCGGCTTGGCGCTCGCCCTGTACGGCACGGTTGAAATTGGAGGTGGAGAAGCTGTAGCCACCTTGCAGAGCAACAATGGCGCCGCTGGTCGGATCAAGGGAGACCAGCGCAGATTGGGCTTTGGGTAGTTGCGCGAGACGCCAGTGCCGATCCTCGTCACCGCCGGCTGGGCGGACATAGATGACGTCGCCCTTGCTGAGTACGTCGCTGGCCCGCGTTGGTTCCTGGCCCACATATTTGTTATTTAACTGTGGGCGGGCCCAACGGATGTCATCCCAGGCGAGTGGGCTGCGTTTGCCATCCCGGAATAGGATTTCTGCGTCTTTATCTCCCACTGAAGTAACGATGGCAGGCTGCAGCGGGCCGATGCGACGTTGGTCCTTGATGCGTTCCGCCCAGTTGGCTATATCTGGGTCAAGGCCGGTGATGGTTTTCTCCAGCTCAGCCTCTTCCGCCGCGATCGGTTTGTCAGTGCTGCCCTGCGGGGGCTTTTCACTGTCTGCAGCGGACGGAGAGGGCAGGGCTGGGGCGTCGCTGATATCCAATTGTGCTAGAGGGCCGCGATAGCCGTGGCGTTCGTCATAACTGTGCAGGCCTTTGCGCAAGGCATTAACGGCAGCTTGCTGGCGCTTGCTGTCCACGGTGGTGATGATGCGAATACCGTCGGTGTAAATGTTGGCATCTACCAGCTCCATGGCCTGTAAGCGCGCCATTTCCCCTAGGTAACTGGCGTCTACTTCCGGTGAAGCTGCGTGGAAGCGGGCGCTGACGGGCGCCGCCTGCGCCTGCTCTTTCTGCTCAGCGGTAATGGCTCCGGTTTCCTGCATGCGATGAAGGATCCAGTTGCGTCGTATCTGGGCGCGCTGAGGGTTCGTAATGGGGTTGTAGGCGGAAGGGGCTTTAGGCAAGCCGGCAATCATGGCCCACTGGGGCAGGCTGAGTTCACCCACGGACTTGCCGTAGTACACCTGCGAGGCTGCTTGGGCACCATAGGCGCGGTGGCCTAGATAGATCTTGTTTAGGTAAAGCTCAAGAATCTCTTCTTTGCTGAGAACCCTTTCGATCTGAATGGCCAGTACGATTTCGTTGAACTTGCGCAAAAAACGCTGTTCACGGTCTAGAAAGAAGTTCCTGGCGACTTGCATGGTGATGGTAGAGCCGCCGGAACGGATTTCCCGATAGCGGGCCAGTTCAACGACGGCGCGCAGCAGGCCTTTCAGGTCGACGCCGTTGTGGCCAAAGAAGCGTTCGTCTTCCGCGGCAAGTACCGCCTGGATCAATGGCCGCGGCAGTTCGTCGAAAGTGACTGGCTGACGGCGCTTTTCTCCGTATTCTGCAATCAGCTTCATGTCGCGGCTGTAGATGCGTAATGGGATCTGGTACTCCACCTCGCGAATCTGGCTTGCCGGGGGCAGTTGCGGGGCCAGATAGAGGTAGCAGGCGGCAAGGGCCATCAGGCCGCCACCGGCGCCGGTAATAAGGAGTAACAGCAGGTATCGGATCCAGGAGGGTAAACGCATGTTTTCGGCAACTACTGGCTGGGATCGGTAGAAAGGCCTAGTCGGCCCGTGAAGTGGGTCATTATATGGTGGAATGCTTGTTGTGATCTAATATCTGTTCTGCTATTACTAACTCCTAAAGTGATTCGACATAAAAAACGTGTAAGTGTATCTTTAGCAAGAAAAAACACTTCAATAATAACCAGACGGGACGACGACAGTGCTGCCTTTCCTCAGAAAAAAGGCCCAGACACTACTGGGGATCGACATCAGCTCCACGGCGGTCAAGCTGCTGGAACTGTCCAAATCAGGGGGCCGCTACAAGGTCGAGAGCTATGGGGTTGAGCCCCTGCCGGCCAATGCGGTTGTCGAGAAAAACATCAGCGACGTGGAAGGTGTGGGCGATGCTATCGCCCGCCTGGTCAGCCGTGCGCGGCCCGGGGTGAAAATCGCGGCGGTAGCGGTGTCCGGTTCCGCGGTGATTACCAAACTCATCGAAATGGATGCCGATCTGGACGAGGATGCGCTGGAAATGCAGCTCAAGTCCGAGGCGGATCAGTACATTCCGTATCCCATGGATGAAGTTCGTATGGACTTTCAGGTTGTGGGGCCGGTTGAGAATAACGATGAGCGCGTCGAGGTGTTGGTTGCAGCTTCGCGTACAGAGAACGTGGAGATGCGCACCGATGCGTTGGAAATCGGCGGTCTGCAACCGAAAGCCGTGGATGTGGAGGCGTACGCGATGGAGCGTGCCTTCCAGCTGATCCAACCCAGTTTGCCGAACGCGGATGAGCTGGAAACTGTGGCGGTATTCGATATCGGCGCCACCATGACCACCCTAAACGTGTTCCATCAAGGGCGCAGCGTCTATACCCGCGAGCAGCTTTTCGGGGGCAAGCAGCTCACCGAGGAAATTCAGCGCCGCTACGGTATATCCATGGAAGAGGCGGGCCTGGCCAAGAAAACCGGCGAGCTCCCTGATGATTATGAAAGCGAGGTCCTGCAGCCGTTTAAGGACGCTATTGTTCAGCAGGTGAATCGCTCCCTGCAGTTTTTCTATGGCTCAACGCAATTCAACGAAGTGGATTACATCCTGCTGGCGGGGGGGTCTGCCTCAATTGCCGATTTGGGGGAATTGATTGAGGAGAAAGTGGGGGCCGGCTGTTCCGTGGCCAATCCTTTCAGTGACATGGCGTTGGCGAACAAGGTGAGTGCCTCTGCCATTGCCAATGATGCCCCGGCATTGATGATTGCCTGTGGCCTGGCATTGAGGAGCTTTGACCAATGACAACAACAATTAACCTGTTGCCCTGGCGCGAAGAACGGCGAAAACAGCGCCAGCAAGAGTTCGTCATGATGCTGATCCTCGCAGCGATTTTGGGGGGCGGTATATTTTGGGTGTGGAAAGGGCATGTGGATCAGCAGATTACCGACCAGCGCGCTCGTAATAGCCATATCCAGACTCGTTCTGCAGAGCTGGATGAAAAAATCACAGAGATTAAGGAGCTCAAGTCCCGGCGTGATGAGCTGGTGGCGAGGATGGAGGTTATTCAGAGCTTGCAAGGCAACCGTCCAACCATTGTGTATGTGTTTGATGAGCTGGTGAAGACGCTCCCGGCTGGCGTTTTTTACAACGAGGTTAAACGGGTGGGGGACGTGTATACCATTGATGGCGTGGCCGAGAGTAATAACCGTATTTCTCGCCTGATGCGTAATCTTGATGAGTCATCTTGGTTCCAGAGTGCCAACTTGCAAAATGTGACGGCGCTTGAAGATGGTTCTCAGGCCAACAGTTTTTTGTTAACCGTCAAGCAGGCCTCTCTAAACAGCAATAAAGAGGGAGAAAAACAATGAAAGCCTCTGAGCTGAAGAATTTGGATCTGGGTGAGCTGATGGATGAGCTCAACAGTCTCGATTTCGAAAATGTGGGGGGGTGGCCCACGCCAATAAAAATAGGCGCGGCTGCTCTGGTGTTGGCTGCCGTGGTGGTTCTTGGGTATTTTTTTTCGATCAGTGATGCCAATCAGGTGTTTGAGCAGCAGAAAAGAGAAGAATCCACATTGCTGCAAGGGTACGAAAAGAAAGCGTTCGAAGCTCATAACCTTGATCAGTTCCGGAAACAGTTGGCGGAAATGGAGCAGACCTTTGGTGCCTTGCTTAAACAGCTTCCCAAAGATACTGAGGTTCCGGGTTTGCTTGAAGATATTACTCATACGGGGCTGGGGAGCGGGTTGGAATTCGAAAACATCGAACTGAGAAATGAAATTGAAAAGGAGTTCTATGCGGAGCTTCCAATCAACATTCAAGTGGTCGGGGACTATCACGGTTTTGGTTCTTTCGTATCCGGTGTGGCGTCTTTGCCTCGAATCGTGACGCTACACGATTTCACCGTTGCGCGGCCAGCGAACAATAAGGAAGCGGCTGCTCTGGGGTTACTGAGAATGGATATCACGGCGAAGACTTACCGTTACTCCAGCAAAGATGGTGCAGCGGGTAGCGCCAGTTCATCTGGCAAGAAGAAATAGGGGGCGTAAGATGATGAGAAAAATCGTTTTCCTTTCTGTTGTTTGCGTCGCCTTGTTTGGGCTTGCGGGTTGTGGTTCCAGCGCTAACCTCTCAGAGCTAGACGCGCGTCTTCAGGAAATCAAGGCAAGGCCTCGAGGGCGGATTGAGCCACCACCTGAGTTCAAGCCGATCGCTTCTTATTCCTATGCAGCGCACAAATTGCGTTCTCCATTCAATCATCCACAGGACCAAGAGCTATTGGTGGTGCCAGATGGCCGTAAGGTTGAGCCGGACATGGGGCGTCCGAAAGAGTATCTGGAACGTTTTGCGCTGGATGCACTGGAAATGGTCGGCACCATTACCAAGCCTGGTCAAGCACTTCAGGCGCTTGTCGCAGACCCTTCCGGGGCAGTTACTCGCGTCAAGCCAGGCAGTTATATGGGGAAGAACTTTGGTTTGGTCAAGCAGGTTAACGAAGCCAAAGTAAGTTTGATTGAAATCGTACCGGATGGTCGGGATGGCTGGGTGGAACGCGCCAGTAACGTCTCGATCTCCGAATAACAGTCGCTGGGGACCCAGTTATGAAATGTGCAAAATCGACAATAAAAAAGAGCGTTTCCCTGCGTCTGGCGGGGCTGGTTTCTGCGGGAATGCTGTCGGCTCTCTCTATGGTTGCAGGCGCAGATACGCTGAAATCAATTGAAGCGAACGCGCTGTCTGGTGATGGTATGGAGGTGCGTCTTAAATTTGTAGGGGGCGTGCCGGAAGTGAAGGGGTACAGTATCGAGCAGCCTGCTCGAATTGCCTTGGATCTAGTGGGCGCCGATACGGATATTGCGAGCAAGCGACAAAATCTCGGTTCAGGCAACGCTCGTAGCGTAACCATCGTTGAGGCAAAAGACAGAACGCGCCTGATTTTTAACCTAGAGTCGTTGACGGGCTACTCCACTCGCACTGAGGGTGATGATCTGGTCGTACTGCTGGGTAATGATCAAGTCGATAAGCAAAACCAGATTTCCCAGGGTGATGATTATAACGGCGAAGCAGCCGTAACAGGGGTTGATTTCCGGCGTGGAGATAGCGGCGAAGGCCGCGTGATTATCACGTTGTCGGAGCCGACCATCCCGGTAGATGTGAAAGAAGACGGCGGCAAGATTGTGGCTCGATTTGTGGGCGCCGGAGTCCCTAACGATCTGGTGCGTAAACTGGATGTGACCGATTTTGCGACGCCAGTCAAAATGGTGGAAACGCAGTCTGCAGACGGCAGTACCATGGTGGTTATTGAGCCGACAGGGGTATGGGAATATTTGGCATATCAGGCGGACAGCGAGTTCAGCATTAATGTTAAACCTGTTAGCAAGGCTGAAGCGGCAAGAAAGAAAAAAGACGCTTTCGAATATACTGGCGAGAAGTTGTCCTTGAACTTCCAGGATATTGAGGTGCGCTCTGTTCTACAGCTGATTGCGGATTTTACCGGGCTTAACTTGGTGGCATCCGACACCGTGGATGGTCGCATTACGCTGCGTTTGCAAAACGTGCCCTGGGATCAGGCTTTGGAGTTGATTCTTAAAACCAAGGGGCTGGATAAGCGTCAGGTGGGTAATGTCCTCCTGGTTGCTCCTGCGGACGAAATTGCTGCCCGCGAGCAGCTGGAGCTGGAGAGCCAGAAAAAAATTGAAGCACTGGCGCCTTTGCGGACACAGTACATCAACATCAATTATGCCAATGCGTCTGAGTTGAAGGGGCTAATTTCCAATGCCGGCGGTAAAGGGGAGGCTCTGGTCTCTGCGCGCGGCTCGGTCGTTGTGGATCAGCGGACCAATACACTGATTGTTCAAGATACCCAGGCCAAGCTAGAGGAAATTCGTGAGCTGATCGATCAGCTGGATGTGCCCGTTCAGCAGGTGCTTATCGAGGCTCGAGTTGTTGTGGCGACCAATGATGTAACCGACGAGTTTGGTGTGCGCTGGGGTGGGCTGGGTTTTGACACGGAGGGTATGCTGGAGGATGGTCGTACCTTTGGTGTGTCGGGTCGTTTGCAATCACTGCGTAATCTGCATCAGACCAATATTGATGCAACTATTGCGTACCCTGACTCTACGGGGCACCCTAATGACGTGGAATTTGGGCCCGATGACTTTGAGTTTGAGGAGGCCGAGAACGGTGATGACCTGATTGTCGATCTAGGTGTCGATTCCGCCAATGCATCCCGGTTTGCTGTAGGCTTCACCTCTCTCGCCTCCGGGCTGATTGAGCTTGAGCTTTCTGCTTTGGAAGCTGAAGGGCACGGTGAGCTGGTGGCAACGCCTAAGGTGTTGACGGCCGATCAGCAGCCCGCAGTAATTGCGTCTGGTCAACAAGTGCCTTTCGAAATAGCAACTTCTTCTGGTGCCACTTCCATCGATTTTGTGGAAGCTGAGCTGCGCCTTGAGGTAACCCCGCATATCACCCCGGATGGCAATATCATCATGACACTGAAAGTGAACAATGACTCCTTCAGTTCTGATGGTTCTTCTGCGATCAACACTAACCGAGTTGAGACGTCTGTGTTGGTTAACGATGGCGAGACAGTGGTGCTTGGTGGTATCTTCCAGCAAGAGAAGATCAATTCTGTGACCAAGACGCCTTTCCTGGGTGATTTGCCGTGGATTGGTGCCTTGTTCAGGAAGACTGTCAATCGTGATAACAAGCAGGAACTGCTGATCTTCATTACGCCACGATTGATGAAGGATGCTTTGGCTAATCGGTGATCGAGACTAACTCTATTGTTCCTTTGATTCTTGTCGGGCCCATGGGTGCAGGTAAAAGCACCTTGGGCCGTCATCTTGCTCAGCTGCTGGACCGCCCGTTTTTTGACTCCGATCGTGTGATCGAGGAAAAAACCGGGGCGGACATTCCCTGGATCTTCGACATGGAAGGCGAAGCGGGATTTCGGCGGCGCGAGCAGGATGTGATCGACGAGCTAACCCGGGAGCCTGGCATCGTGCTGGCTACCGGCGGCGGGGTGGTGGTTACCCCGAAGAACCGTACCTTTCTTCATGAGCGCGGCTGTGTGGTCTACCTGTGGACTCCGGTAGAGATTCAGTTGGCACGGACTCGCAATGACAAAGGCCGCCCGCTGCTGCAAACAGCAGATCCCAAGGCGCGGCTGGAGGCCCTCTTCGCTGAGCGTGATCCGCTCTACCGGCAGGTGGCTCATCATGTAGTCTCGACGGCATCAGGAAACCTGAAAAAAGTCGCAGATGACGTGCTTGCTTGTTTGGACTCTCACCCACAAGGATAATGCAGGCAACTTTCAGGCTGGTGTCTAGCCTGTTTTACTGAATTATCGTTTGTGGGAGCTGTGATGCGCACACTTCAGGTAGCCCTGGCCGAGCGGAGTTACCCTATCCATATTGGGGCCGGCTTGCTGTCGTCTTTCCCTCTGGCTGAACAAGTTCGCGGCAACCAGGTGATGATCATCACCAACGAAACTGTTGCGCCGCTGTATCTGGCATCACTGGAGGCACACTTTTCTGCTATTCAGTGCGATACCCTCATTCTTCCTGATGGTGAAAAATTCAAAACCCTTGAAACCCTTGAAACTCTTTTTGATGCCTTGATGGCCAAGCGTCATTCCCGCACCACGACACTGATTGCGTTGGGTGGCGGCGTTATTGGCGATATGGTTGGCTTTGCGGCGGCTTGCTATCAGCGAGGTGTGGACTTCATCCAGGTGCCAACCACGCTGTTGTCTCAGGTGGATTCCTCCGTTGGCGGTAAGACCGCGGTCAATCACCCCCGTGGCAAGAATATGATCGGTGCCTTTCATCAGCCGCGCTTGGTGCTGATCGATATTGAGGTGTTGGGCACATTGCCGGAGCGGGAATTGGCTGCTGGTTACGCAGAGGTGGTCAAGTATGGCTTGATTCGTGATCCGGATTTCTATCAGTGGCTGGAAACCAATAACGACAAGTTGTTGTCCAGAGAGGAGGCGATGATTTCTGAGGCGATCTTCCGTAGCTGCGAGAACAAGGCGCAGGTCGTTTCGGATGATGAAACTGAACAGGGTAACCGCGCGTTGCTGAACCTGGGCCACACCTTTGGGCATGCCATCGAGACAACCACTGGCTACAGCCAGTGGTTGCACGGTGAGGCGGTGGCGGTGGGCATGCTGATGGCCATTCGCCTGTCCGCCGATTTAGGTTGGGTGCCGGCCGCGCTGGAGTCAAAAGTGGCTGCGTTGTTGTCCTCCTGGGGCTTGCCAGTGGCGGTTCCCGAAGGGATGAGGCCGGAACAATTTATGGATCTGATGGCTATGGACAAGAAGGTTCATAATGGCCAGTTGCGTCTTGTGCTGTTGCGCGAGCTGGGTAAGGCTGTGGTAACGGCCGATTACGATGACGCGGCATTGCAAAAAACACTGGAGACTTTTTGTGGAGCATGATGACGAACGTTTCTATAGCGGTGCCTCGCGTGGGGACTTCCTGGATGCCATGACGGCCCACGCCGAGCTGGGCTCGGTGGTCGCTATAGAGGGAGACACTGGCAGCGGTGTTTCTACACTGCTCGGGCAGGCAGTGATGACATTAATCGCTGACATGGAAGTGGTTCGCATTGATGGCAGTGAGCCCCATGATGCCACTGTGGTGGTTGAGGCTCTGCTGCGACATTTCGATATTGACCGTGCTGACCTGCCTCAAGTGTTGCGCGAAACGCTGTCGACTGGTCGCCTGGTTGTGGTGGTGGATAACAGTGAGGACGTGAGGCCAGATGCGCTGACGACCATGGCGGCCCTTAAGCAAAAGTTGGGAGCACGATTGTGCTATTTATTTGGCGGGCTGCCAGGCACGGTTGAGGCACTTAAATCCGTGGACTTTACCGTGGATGATATCCTGGATCTGCCTACTCTGAATGCCAACGATGTACAAGATTTTGCTTGGTTTGTTGCCGGTGCTGAACTGGATGAAGAGGAATCCGAGCAGTTAGCGCACCGCAGTGAAGGGTTGCCGGGTGCTTTGCTGGGGCTGCTGCAGGGTACCAGAGATAGTGCAGCAGCAGTGCCGGTGGGGGCGATGACGGCAGAGCGCAATAACGTAGATGAAACCGATGGGACGGAAGGCGACATGAGTAATATGTCGGGTTTCTCCGCGCGTTCCAGCGACGATGATGATGAACAGCTGGCGGCAACAGAGGAGGCGGTGCCGAGTGGTGCAGCGCCCGTTTCCCGTACCACTGCGCCTTGGCGCCATGGGGCGGCAGTGGTCGGTCTGTTACTGGTGGTTATCATTCTGTGGTCGGTATTTGCCGGTGACAAGGATGAGATCGCAACACCTGGTGCCCGTGAATTGGCCTTGCCGGTGCCGGAATCGGTACCCGCTGAGCAAGCCGTTACGCCACAGGAACAGGGGGTGACGCCGCTGAAGCCGACCATGGAGCCGGTGGCTCGCCTTGAGGATCTGGGTGCCAAGGACGAAGAGGGGGCTGATGAGGCCAAAGAGGCTCAGAGCGGCAGTGTGCAGTTGGCACCAGTGACCGACCCGGTGATGCAGTCTTCGCCCGCTCAGGCCCAACAACAAGTTAAAGTGGCGCCTGCGCCTGATATAGAAGGGGCGTCTGTACCCGCGAAGCCTGGGAAAACGGAAGCGGTTCCATCCGCGCAGAGGGAAAAATCGTCAGGTTATAACCAGACGTCCTGGTTGGCTGCGGTGAGTGACGACAGCTGGTTCCTGCAGATTACAGCCACCAGCCAGGAGGCTAATGCTCGTGGAGTGTTGGATCAATTGGGGCGCAAGGGCGCCTATTATCCGACCAAACGGAATGATAAAACCGTGTTTGTGGTGCTCGCTGGAGACTATTCCAGCCGCCAGGCAGCGTTGGATGCAAAGTCGACGTTACCGGCGAAGTTGCGTTCAGCGGGGCCTTTTCCGCGCAAGATGGCCGATATTCGCGACGAACTTTAAGTATGAAAAGCGCCTTGGGTGATGGTTCAATTTGTCGCCCAAGCGCGCAATGTGTAGAATGTGTATCCCTTTTTTGCCGTCACCATTTTCTTGACGCCATTTTCCTTCTGTAAGTCTCTGAATTTCAAGAGGATAGGTTTTCATGCAGCAGAACTCAACGCTGGTGCGGGGGCTCACTGAGCCCGGAGAATTCCGGGACAACTGTGGTTTTGGTCTGATTTCCCATATGGAAGGTCAGCCTAGCCACGAGCTTCTGCAAACTGCTATTGAAGCACTTACGTGCATGACACACCGGGGCGGCATCAATGCCGACGGAAAAACCGGTGATGGCTGCGGTCTGTTGCTTAAGAAACCCGATTCTTTCTTCCGCAAGGTCGCGGAAGAGCAATCCATTACGTTGCCGGACAACTACGGTGTGGGGATGGTTTTCACCCACCCGGAAGCGGATAAGTCCGAGCCGCAGAAAAGCGCTATTAATGCGGCGCTGGAAGCCCAAGGTGTTGCTGTGCTCGGCTGGCGAGAAGTGCCTACCGATCCGAGTTGTCTGGGTGACCTGGCGCGGGCGTCATTGCCCGGATTCTGGCAAGTCATGGTGGCTGCGGAGGGTAACTCAGAGCAAGAGTTGAATCGTCGGTTGTTCTTTGCCCGTCGGCATGCAGAAAAAGCCATCGAAAGTGACGGCTATTTTTATATCTGCTCTCTGTCCGCCTCGGTGATGTCTTACAAAGGTTTGATGATGCCGGTGGACCTGCCGGTGTTTTTCCCGGAGCTGGGTGACAGCGCTATGGAAACGGCCATTGTGGTTTTCCATCAACGCTTTTCCACCAATACGCTACCCCAGTGGCCTCTGGCTCAGCCATTTCGTTATCTGGCTCACAATGGTGAAATTAACACCGTGCAGGGTAACCGTAACTGGGCACTGGCACGGGAAAGCAAGTTTCAAAATGAACTGCTCCCCGGCCTGGAAGAGTTAAGCCCGCTGGTTAACCGTACGGGTTCGGATTCCTCCAGCATGGATAATATGCTGGAGGTTTTGCTGGCCGGCGGCATGGACTTGTTCCGCGCCGTACGCATGATGATTCCGCCTGCCTGGCAGAACGTGGATACCATGGATGCGGATCTGCGCGCTTTCTACGAATATAACTCCATGCACATGGAGCCGTGGGATGGCCCGGCTGGTTTGGTTATGACAGACGGCCGCTATGCCGTTTGTATGCTTGACCGTAATGGTTTGCGCCCGGCGCGCTGGGTAGTGACCAAAAACGGTTTCATTACCTTGGCCTCGGAAATCGGCGTGTACAGTTATAAGCCGGAAGACGTGGTGGCCAAGGGGCGTGTTGGGCCTGGTCAAATTCTCGCTATCGACACCGAAACCGGTGAAGTCTTGCATACCAAAGACATCGATAATCGCTTGAAAGTCCGTCACCCCTACCGTGACTGGCTGAAAAGTAATGCTCTGCGTATTGAAGCGGATTACGACCACGAAGTGGGTCGTACCGACGAGGTAGACCCGCAGGACCTGCTGAGCTACCAAAAGTTTTTCCAGATCAGTTTTGAAGAGCGTGATCAGGTGCTGCGTCCGCTGGCCGAGTCCGGCCAAGAAGCCACTGGCTCCATGGGTGACGATACGCCCATGGCGGTGCTGTCCCGCCGCGAGCGCTCTCTGTTCGATTACTTCCGCCAGCAGTTTGCCCAGGTGACTAACCCGCCCATCGACCCGTTGCGCGAAGCGATTGTGATGAGTTTGGAAACCTGTGTCGGTGCCGAGCGCAATGTGTTCGAAGAAACCGCAGACCATGCCGACCGGGCGATTCTGTCTACCCCGGTGCTGTCGCATTCCAAGTTTACCAATCTGATTAACATTGAGCGTCCGGGTTACCAGACGGCCAAGTTGAGCCTGCATTACGATGCCGAAATTGGCCTTAAGCAGGCGGTGCTGAATTTGTGTGAGCAGGCGCAAACGGCGGTGCGCAATGGCAATGCGATCCTGGTGCTGACTGACCATGGTATTGCGCAAGATAAGCTCACCATCCATGCCTCAATGGCTACCGGTGCGGTACATCATTACCTGACCGGAAAAGGGCTGCGCTCAGATGCCAACATCATTGTGGAAACGGCTACAGCTCGTGATTCCCACCACTTTGCGGTGCTGTTTGGTTTCGGTGCCACCGCGGTGTATCCGTACCTGGCCTACGATGTGATTGCCGACATGGTGCGTTCCGGCGAGCTGCTGGGCGACGCGGTAGAGCTGCAGAAGAACTTCCGCAAAGGCATTAACAAGGGCCTGATGAAGATCCTCTCCAAAATGGGGATTTCCACCATTACCTCTTACCGGGGCGCTCAGTTGTTCGAAGCCATCGGTATCAACAGTGAAGTAGTAGAGCTGTGTTTCCGTGGTGTCCCCAGCCGAATTCAAGGCGCGGGTTTCGAGGATTTCCAGGCTGATCAACAGAGTCTGGCAAAGGATGCATGGAAGCAGCGTAAGCCCATTGATGCTGGCGGTATCCTCAAGTATATCCACGGTAAGGAATATCACGCCTTCAACCCGGATGTAATTTACGCCCTGCACCGTGCCACCCAAGATAGCGACTACGACGCCTACAAAGAGTATGCGGAGCTGGTTAACAAGCGCCCGGTGGCGACGTTGCGTGATTTGTTTGCGTTGCGTGATGATGTTCAGCCCATCGATGTGGACCAGGTGGAGCCGCTGGAAAATATCTTGCTGCGCTTTGATTCCGCGGGCATGTCTCTGGGCGCGTTGAGCCCGGAAGCCCACGAAGCCATTGCTACGGCAATGAACCGTCTGGGAGGCCGTTCCAACTCCGGTGAAGGCGGGGAAGACCCTGCTCGCTTTGGTACCGAGCGTGTGTCCAAGATCAAGCAAATTGCTTCCGGTCGCTTTGGTGTGACCCCGCATTACCTGGTTAACGCCGAAGTGTTGCAGATCAAGGTGGCTCAGGGTGCCAAGCCCGGTGAAGGCGGCCAGCTGCCTGGCGGTAAAGTGAATGCCCTGATCGCACGTCTGCGTCACTCCGTGCCCGGTGTGACCCTGATTTCACCGCCGCCGCACCATGACATCTATTCTATTGAGGATTTGGCCCAGCTGATCTTCGATCTCAAGCAAGTTAACCCGAATGCTCAGGTATCCGTGAAGCTGGTATCCGAACCCGGGGTAGGTACCGTGGCATCCGGGGTGGCGAAAGCCTATGCGGATCTGATCACCATCTCTGGTTACGACGGTGGTACGGCCGCCAGCCCGCTGACCTCCATCCGTTACGCCGGCTCTCCCTGGGAGCTAGGCTTGGCGGAAGCGCATCAGGCGCTGCGTGGTAACGATTTGCGTGACAAGATTCGCCTGCAAACAGATGGTGGTCTGAAGACGGGTCTGGACGTGATTAAAGCCGCTATTTTGGGCGCTGAGTCGTTCGGTTTTGGTACTGTGCCGATGATCGTGCTGGGTTGTAAGTACCTGCGTATTTGTCATCTGAACAACTGCGCTACCGGTGTCGCTACTCAGCGTGAAGATCTGCGTAAGGAGCATTTCATTGGTGCTCCAGAACTGTTGATTAACTACTTCACTTTTGTGGCTCAAGAAGTGCGCGAGCTATTGGCCTTGCTCGGTGTGAAGAGCATCCTCGAGCTGATCGGTCGCACCGATCTGTTGAAAGTGCTGGAAGGTGAGACCGCGCGTCAGGGCAAGCTGGACTTGACCCCGATTCTGCGTAACGACCTGGTGCCGGCGGACAAACCGACCCATTGTCAGGTGAGCCGAAACGAGCCGTTCGACAAGGCCGTGCTGAGCCAGAAAATGGTGGATGACATGGGCACCGTCATCGAAAGCAAATCCGGTGGTTCGTTCCATTACGACATCACTAACTGTGATCGCTCGGTAGGGGCTCGGGTGTCCGGTGAGATTGCCAAGAAGCATGGCAATCTGGGCATGGAAACGGCGCCGATCAAGGTACGCTTTACCGGCACCGCCGGGCAGAGCTTTGGAGTCTTCAATGCCGGTGGCCTGCACATGTATATCGAAGGTGATGCCAACGACTATGTGGGCAAAGGCATGGCCGGTGGTAAGTTGGTGATTCGTCCGCCCAATGGCAGCCCGTTCAAGAGTCAGGAAACCGCCATCATTGGTAATACCTGTCTCTATGGCGCGACTGGCGGTAAGCTTTACGCCGCAGGCACCGCGGGCGAGCGTTTCGGGGTGCGTAACTCCGGAGCCCATGCCATTGTAGAGGGTGCTGGTGACCACTGCTGTGAATACATGACCGGTGGTTCCATCACCGTGTTGGGGCGCACTGGCCACAACTTCGGCGCGGGCATGACCGGCGGTTTTGCGTTCGTCCTGGACGAGGATAATGACTTCTTCGACCGCATCAACCCGGAGCTGATCGAATTGCATCGCATCAGTTCCGAAGCCACTGAGTCTCACCGCAGCCACCTGCGTGGCGTAATCGCAGATTACGTGGACGAGACCGGCAGCGAATGGGGCCAGTACATTCTGGACAACTTTGATGCCATGAGCCGTAAGTTCTGGCTGGTTAAACCCAAGGCTGCAAGCTTGGAAAACCTGCTGCAGAGCATGCGCGCCAATCCGGCATAACGGGGGATACCATGGCTGAACGTTTGAGCAATAATTTCCAGTTTCTCGACGTGCCTCGGCACGATCCGAAGAAAAAAGACATTGACGAGCGCAAGCACAAATACGAGGAAATCTATTACCCGTTCGAAACTCGGGAAGTAGAGCACCAGGCGCATCGCTGCCTGCATTGCGGTAACCCGTATTGTGAATGGAAGTGCCCGGTCCATAACTACATCCCCAACTGGTTGAAGCTGATCAGTGAAGGCAACCTGCTGGAAGCGGTGGAATTGAGTCACCAGACCAACTCCCTGCCAGAGGTGTGTGGACGGGTGTGCCCGCAGGACCGTCTGTGTGAAGGGGCCTGTACCCTGAATGACGGTTTTGGTGCGGTAACGATTGGTGCCACCGAGAAGTACATTACCGATACTGCGCTGGCCATGGGCTGGCGCCCGGACATGTCCAAGGTGGTGTGGACCGACAAGAAAGTGGCAGTAATCGGCGCCGGCCCTGCCGGTATCGGCTGTGCCGATGTGCTGGTGCGCAGTGGCGTGAAACCGGTGGTGTTCGATCGCTATGAGGAAATTGGCGGCCTGCTTACCTTTGGTATTCCCGAGTTCAAGCTGGAAAAGCCGGTCATGGCCAAGCGCCGCGAGGTGTTTGAAGGCATGGGTGTGGAATTCCGCTTGGGCGTAGAAATCGGTAAGGACATCACCATTGATGACCTGTTAGCCGAATATGATGCGGTCTTTATGGGCATGGGCACTTACACCTATATGAAAGGTGGTTTCCCGGGTGAAGAGCTGGATGGTGTGTTTGAAGCGCTGCCGTTCCTGATTTCTAACGCCAACCGTAATCTGGGCTTTGAAAAAGACCAAGCGGACTTCATCAACGTGCAGGACAAGCGTGTGGTGGTGCTGGGTGGTGGTGATACCGCCATGGACTGTAATCGCACCTCAATCCGCCAGCAGGCGCAAAGCGTTAGCTGTGCCTACCGTCGTGATGAAGAAAACATGCCCGGTTCACGCAAGGAAGTGATCAACGCTAAAGAGGAAGGCGTGCAGTTCCTGTTCAATCGTCAACCCATTGAAGTGGTGGGTGAAGACGGCAAAGTGGTTGGCGTTAAAGTAGTGGAAACCAAGCTTGGCGAGGCGGACAACAATGGCCGCCGTCGCCCTGAGCCGATTCCGGGCAGTGAAGAAATCCTGCCGGCGGATGCGGTGATTGTAGCGTTCGGTTTCCGTCCCAGCCCGGCGGATTGGTTTGATGGAAAGAGCATTAACACCGACGATTCCGGCCGTGTAGTTGCGGTAGAAGAGCAGGCATTCCCGTTCCAGACCAGCAATGAGAAGATCTTTGCCGGTGGTGACATGGTGCGCGGTTCTGACTTGGTGGTGACTGCCATCTGGGAAGGCCGCGAAGCTGCCAAAGGGATTCTTGACTACCTGGATGTGTGAGTTGCGCAACTGGCAACACGCTGTACGTAACATGGGGCCTGCTTTTGCAGGCCCTTTGTCTATATGATGTTGAATGTTTTTATTTTCGCGCGTTGCGTGCAGCGTAGTGCGTGAAGTGTTTCCAAAGGAACCCACATGACTTTCGCTCCCCTGCAAAATGATCGCTTTCTTCGTGCACTCAACCGCGAGACGGTGGATCGCACGCCTATCTGGATGATGCGCCAAGCGGGGCGTTACCTGCCAGAATACCGGGCTGCTCGCGAGCACGCGGGGTCATTTATGGATCTGTGTAAGAATGCTGATCTGGCCTGTGAGGTGACGTTACAGCCATTGGAGCGTTACCCATTGGACGCGGCTATTTTGTTCTCCGACATTCTGACTATTCCTGATGCTATGGGGCTGGGGCTGTATTTCGAGACGGGAGAGGGGCCCAAATTCAGAAAAGTGGTGCGCACGGAAGCGGATGTGGCCGCACTGCCGATACCGGACGCAGAATCCGATCTTGGCTACGTGATGAATGCGGTGAGTACTATTCGTGGTGCTCTTAATGGACGTGTGCCGCTGATTGGTTTTTCCGGTAGCCCCTGGACGCTAGCGACCTACATGGTAGAGGGTGGCTCCAGCAAAGATTTCCGGCACCTTAAAGCTATGGTGTACAGCCAGCCCGAGCTGGCTCATGCCATGCTCGACAAGCTGGCTCAGTCCGTGACGGGTTACCTGAATGCACAGATCCGTCATGGGGCCCAGGCTGTGCAAATTTTTGATACTTGGGGTGGGGCGCTGTCGGCGGAAGCCTACAAAGAGTTTTCTCTGCGTTACATGCAGCAAATCGTGGATGGTCTGATTCGTGATAATGAAGGCCGCAAGGTGCCGGTGATCCTGTTCACCAAAAATGGTGGCCTGTGGCTGGAATCCATGGCTGCCACGGGCTGTGATGCTTTAGGGCTGGACTGGACGATTAATATCGGTGACGCGCGCCGTCGTGTGGGTGATAAGGTTGCGCTACAGGGAAATATGGATCCGGCAGTGCTGTATGCCTCGCCGCAGGCGATTCGGGCTGAGGTGAAACGTATCCTCGATGATTTTGGTGATCACCCAGGGCATATTTTTAATCTGGGGCACGGCATCACCCCGCAGGTGGATCCGGAGCACGCTAAGGTCTTTATTGAAGCTGTAGTGGAATTGAGTCAGAAATAACCGAGCTGCAAGCTACAAAATTGGATAGGGAAAGCAGGGACGCGCGCCCCCCCCGATTTTTTCATTGTGAACCTGTAACGGTATGCCTTGTGCTGGGTGGGCACCATGTGGTCGCCCACTCTTTCCCTCATTGTTGCGTGCCGCTTTTAGCGGTGGATCTTTCTTAGCTGATAGACGTTGTGGCTGATAGCAACCACTTCGCCATTGGCATCCTTCATTTCCACATCCCATTCAAAGTCGCATTGGCCCATTTCTTCGGCGGTGCTTTCGATGCGGCTGATTTCCTCTTCGCTGAGGGTGACTTCCACGGTGACGTCAGTGGTGGCCGGGCGCCTGAAGCGAATCCACACGTCTTTAACAATAGGATAGAAGCGCTTGGTGTCGAATGAAGAGAGGTAAAGGGTGCCGGCTGGCAATTCGGCAATGGTGTACAGTGCCCCAGCGTACATGATGCCAACGTGATTAAGGTTGGGTTTGAGAGGCATCAGCATCCTGCAGTAGCCGCGCTCTACTTCCAGCGTTTGTACCCCACAGCGCTCAACGAACGGAAAGCTTTTGTCGCTGGCGAGCTTGATGGCATTTTGTTGTTTTTCGCTCAGGGCCATGCTGTTATCTCCTCCATTACAGGTGATGCTAGCGAAGGCTCGGTGGCGCCCCCAACGCGTTTGCTCACAAACGGTCAGGCGGAGCCTGGTTTTACACGAGAGCGTCGGTTTTGGCCGCGCAGATAAAATCGTTGCGGTGCAGCCCGGGGATTTTATGGGTCCACCAAGTGACTGTGACCTTGCCATATTCGGTGAGAATGGCGGGGTGGTGGCCTTCCTGTTCCGCCAGATCGCCGACTCGGTGGGTGAAATCCAGGGCCTGAACAAAGTTCTTGAAGGTGAAGTGCCGCTGCAGTTTCTCAATGCCGTCTTCCTCCACGAGCATCCAGCCTGGAACGTGCCCATGTAGTTCTTGACGGTCCTGGTCGCTGATCAAAGGGGAATCGGCGTGGCAGGCTTCGCATTGTTGTATTTTTAGGGTGGTCATGGCGATCAATCCAGTTTGGCTAATGGATGACAGACTCCGTCATCTGAATTGTCAGTGATCCATTCGTTATTATCAATTCAGCTCTGCGCAGGTTCGCACAAACGCACCGGGTTGCCATTAGTGCCGCTGGGGCCCATTTTTTTCAGCGAGAGGTGAAGCTTTTCCATGTCTGTGTCATCGCGCACTTCACCGGGGATCTCCATCCCGGCAGCCAGGTTCAGTAGTATCGCTTTCATCTTTTCGGGCATCAGCACGGGGTGACGATGCTGCAGTACGTAGATTAACTCGCCATGCTTGAACAGCAGGAAACCGTTGTAGTAGGTACCGCTTTCCTCCTCGTCATCTTTTACTTTAGCGGCATCCGCATTGATGTCGATGATGGCAAACAGAGCTTTCAGGTTCGCTTCGTCGAGAAATTCCTGGTAGGAGGCTTCTGCGCCGGCAATCATCGGCGCTTTGGCGATAGCTTCACTCAGGTAACGGTTGAGACTCAAATTGAGCAGCGCCAGGTCCGAGTCCACACGTGAAGGGTGATTGTTTACTTTCAGGTAATCCACGCGGAACAGACGGCCGCTGCCGTCCCAGAAGGTGGTGGCGCCGCCGTTACGATCACAGCGTTCATCCAACACTACTTCGCCACGGAACGTGCTGACGCCAAGGTCAAGAATATAAGCGCCGGCCGGTGAAAAGTAGTAATCACCTTGGCGTTCATCATGTTGGCTCTGGCAGGCAACAAGCAACAAGGCTAGCGCGGCAGTTTTAATTATTTTCATTGTCTACTCCCGAGCATAAAAAACATATGGATCATAGCACACCGGCTGCATAGTGCGGCGATTAGCTTCTTGCCAAAGGAAGAGGTTGTTTCATGGTTATTACTGTATTCCTCAGCCCATGTTGCGGCGGTTGAAAACAGGATCAGCAAAGAATCTGGGCACCAATCATCATCACAGCAGACGTTCATTTTTGCGCTGTTGGCGGCTGATTTAAGTGCACGCGGGTTTCTGCATAGAGGCTGATGTTGTGGCGCAGGTTGTGACGACGGAGGGAGGCGTGTGGTTCGGGGCGGAGGTATGGGATGTGGGCGATTCCCCCTCGCACCTAGCGCGATGGGGAATCGTTCACATGGATGGAGCGAGCGCGGTTTATACGCGGCCGAGCAAGTCCCGAGCGATGGCGATAATTTGCATCTCATCGGTGCCGGCATAGATCTGTAGAATTTTGGCATCACGCATTAATTGTTCTACTCGAGATTCGCGCATGTAGCCGTAGCCGCCATGGATCTGTACCGCTTCGGTGGCCACTTCCATGGCGGCCTGGGCGGCGTAGAGTTTCATGGCAGAGGCTTCGGCCAATGTCATCTGCGCCCCTTCGGCGGTCATTTCAATATAGCGGAAAATCATGTTTTGCAGGTTGGTGCGTGCCACTTCCATCTTGGCCAATTTCAACTGAATGAGTTGGTTCTGCCCGATGGCTCGGCCGAATTGAACTCGGTCGCTGGCATATTGGGTGCTTAGCTCAAGGGCACGTTCCACCATGCCTAAGGCCATGGCCGCGACGCCGGCCCGCTCTTGCATGAAGGTGCCTTTGGCGCCGCTGCGGCCATAACTGTCTTCATTGCCACCCAGCAGACGTTCCGGTCCGGCTTTTACATCGGAAAGGAATAATTCGCCTGTGGGTGAGGAACCGATACCCATTTTCTTGAAGGGCTTGGATTGGGTCAGCCCTTCCATGCCGCTATCGAGAATAAAAGATACGATCTTGCGTTGGTCCGCAGGGACCCCTTCTTCATCCAGTTTGCAGATCAGGATGATAGTGTCCGCATAGGGGCCGTTGGTAATCCACGTTTTGCTACCGTTAATGATGTAGCCGCCGTTACCGTCGCGTTTAGCCAAGGTTTTCATTTGCCCAAAGGCATCGGAGCCAGCATTAGGCTCTGAAATGGCCCAGGCACCGATCTCTTCCAATGTGAGCAGAGGCAGAGCCCAGCGCTCTTTTTGCTCAGTGGTGCCCTTGCTCATGATGGCGCCACCACCTAACCCCATGGAAACCCCCATGGCGGTGACCAAGCCTTGGGCATGCTTGCACAGTTCAATAATGGGGATCATGCGCATGGCGGCTTCTTCGCCGGCCATGGCGGAAGGGCCTTCTTTTTTCTTTTTTTCTTCCCCGGCGTTACCGGCGGCGATGGCTTTCTCGCGGGCAATCTGTTTGTCGAACGATTGCTTGGCCATCACATCCATGCCGAAGGTTTTGATCATTTTGCGCAGGATGTCGTAAGGGGGAACGCCGTTGTATTCGATATCGTCCAGCTGCGGCACAATTTCTTTTTCTACAAAGTCGCGCACCATTTTCTGGATCATTTGCTGTTGTTCGGACCACTGGATCATCGGGCTGTCCTGTTGAGTGGAAATTCAATCAACTGTAACAAGCCCGATGACGGTGATGCATTGATCAAAAGAACGGAATGATTGACGCTGGATGTCAGGGGGCTGGTTGAGCTGTGATGCAGGGTTGCGGGTCGAACCGCACGTGCATGGTCAGGGCGTTCGCCCCCTCGCTGCTGGCGGCGGCTTCAATATCTTGAGGGCGTAGTCGGGGGTGGGTGCCGGCATAAAACTTCTGCGCCGCTTTGGCATTGAGGGTCCGTTCGCGGGCCGCTTGATAGGTAATGCCGTCTCCGCCTAGCAGATGGCGGATGTACTCGGCGCAGGCCACGTCTTCGTCGCCGGTGGGGTGCGAAGCGACCAGCACTACGGTGGGCGGATTCTGTTTACGTAAATAGTTGGCTGTCGCTTCCGCGTTGACTAGCCCGGCTACCAACACTTCCAGGCTATCCCGGGCGCGCAGAGTGGCGGCAACGCCATTGGTGGTGCGCAATATCAGCTCTTTGCCTTGCAGTTCTGCCTGGTCGACTTCCCAAGGAGAGTTGCCGAAATCAAAGCCGGGGATGGGCAAGGCGTCCACCTCGCCGGCCAGCAGGGCTTCAGGTAGATGCTCGTCGCGTAGCGCAAAGGCTTGCTCGGCATTGGCCACTGGCCAAATGCAGCGCAAGCCTTTGCGAAAGGCATGGTGGCTGGTGGTGAAAGCGCGAATCACGTCGATCACCACGGTAATGCCATGGATGTTGTGGGGTGGGTTATGCCCTTGGGCAATGTGGATGTCCATGTTCTTCCTTGCCAGGTTGAGGCATTGCGGATTCTGACGCTGTGAATGAATTCAGAACAACAGAGCCAATGCTCCAGGTGAGGTTGTCGAAATGTAGCCTTCGGTGTCCAGGTACTGCTCCATGGCAATGGTCAACATGAGCGGCTCACCCACGGTCGAGCGATCCATGGAAACACGCTTGCCTCTGCGAAGATGTCGATCGCCTAGCGATAAGTGAGGGTCTGAACGATCGCGTAGCAGGTCGTCTTAAGTGCGATGCCTATGTTGCATTTGGATAATGCAGCTAAATCCCGCGTGTGCATAGACATTGGCGGCCAGCTCACCCTCCGCAGAGCAGAGATTTCTGTCGTCAGAGTCTCGGTGAACGCAGGGAGCGCATCGCTTGGCGTCTCCTCTTGCTTGCTTGAACTTAAGCGCAACCAACGCGTAGTAAAGCCTGGGCAATTATTATTCTTGCTATTGTGATTCCTGCTGTAAATAGGTCGTTATTATGCATGAGGGTGATTATCGAATTTAGGGGTCTATTCCAGCTGCGTCCGTCAGGCTAATGATGGTGGCAGTGTGCGCGCCAGAGTCCATACCCGTACATCCTTGGCGCCCTGGTCGAGCAGGCATTGTGCTGCTGCCCTAGCGGAACTGCCTGTGGTCATCACATCGTCCACCAGAATCAGACGCAACCCGGTGACTGAGTGCTGACAGCGGAAAGCCTGTCGTAAATTGCGTTGTCGTTGGTGGCGGGACAGCCCTTGCTGGCTGGGTGTATGGCGTTGGCGCACTAGTGCGGGCAGCACCGGGCGTTGCCAGCAGTCGCCCATCAGATTGGCGAGTCGTGCTCCCTGATCGAAGCCTCGGCGCCAGCGTCGTCGCCAGTGAACAGGGAGCGGACACAGGGCATCGGTATCCGGCCATGGCAGTGGCGTTTCCGCCAGCAGCGGCAGGATGGTCCGTTCCACGGTCAGGTCCCCCTTATGTTTGTAACGGGTGATCAGCGCATCCAGCGGAAAGCCGTATTGCAGTGGAGATTGGCTGGCGGAAAAGGCGGGTGGTTGGCGAATGCAGCGGCCACACAGAGGGGGGAGGGAGTCTGGAGAAGGGAGGGGTGTATCGCCATGGGGGAGCCCGCAACGACAGACCGGCCCGGTGACCCGTGCGAGCAGGCGAAGGCAGTCGGTACACAATGCCCCGCTTTCAGATTTGCCGCATAGCGGGCAGGGCGACGGGTTGATGCGATTAAAAAATGTACTGCAGTAAACTTTTGTTGCGGCTTTCAGGTTGACAGGCATTACAGGGCTCCTTAGCCTGCTGAGGTTAATCGAGGAGAATGAAGCATGCCGGCTATCGCCAGTTCCCCCCAATCGCGATCCACGGATATGGCTGTACGCCATGACTGGAAACGTAGTGAGATCGACGCTCTGTTTGCTCTGCCATTCAACGACTTGTTGTTCCAGGCAGCGGCTTTGCACCGGGCCCATTTCGATCCTAATGCCGTGCAGGTGAGCACCCTGTTGTCGATCAAGACCGGTGCTTGCCCGGAAGACTGCAAATACTGCTCCCAGTCTGGGCACTACAACACCGAGCTGGAAAAAGAAAAATTGTTGGAAGTTTCCAGAGTGGTGGAAGAGGCCCGTGCCGCTCGGCAAAACGGGGCGTCCCGGTTCTGCATGGGCGCCGCTTGGCGTAGCCCCCGTGACAAGGATATGCCCTACGTGCTGGATATGATCCGTCAGGTTAAAGACCTGGGCATGGAAACCTGCATGACCCTGGGTATGCTCAATGAAGGGCAGGCGGGGGCTCTCGCAGAGGCGGGCCTGGATTACTACAACCACAATCTGGATACCTCCCCGGAATACTACGGGCAGGTGATCACCACCCGGACTTACAACGATCGCCTTTCGACCTTAGCCAATGTGCGTGATGCGGGCATGAAAGTGTGCTGCGGTGGCATCGTAGGCATGGGCGAAGAGCGCAATGACCGGGTGGGTTTGTTGCAGCAGCTGGCGAATCTGCCGCACCATCCGGAATCGGTGCCGATCAATATGTTGGTTAAAATTGAAGGTACGCCGCTGGCGGATGTGGACGATCTGGACCCGTTTGAATTCGTGCGCACTGTAGCCGTGGCGCGAATTTTGATGCCGCAATCCTATGTGCGGTTGTCCGCCGGCCGTCAGGAAATGAACGATGAAGCCCAGGCCCTGTGCTTTATGGCCGGTGCCAATTCCATTTTTTATGGCGAACGCTTGCTGACTACCGATAACCCGGAAGCCAACCACGATCAGCGCTTGTTCAAGCGCTTGGGTATCCATCCATTGGACCCCCGTCACGAGGCGTCGGACGAGGCCCATGAAGAAGCCATCCAGGCTCAGGTTTCTGAGCAACAAGCCGAGGAGGCTGGGCTCTTCTACAATGCCATGGACAGCAAACGCACGGCCAAGCACGTGCTCGACAAGGACACCGGGCGCCCCACCGCTACCGAACACTGAGGTCTGCCCGTGGGCTTTGATCTGGCCACCGATCTGGCGGCACGCCGCCGCCAGCACCGTTACCGGCAAGCGCGTATCATGGATGGCCCCAGTGGCCGCCACGCGTTGCTGGGTGGGCGCCAGTATCTGAATTTCTGCAGCAATGATTATCTTGGTTTGGCCAATGACCCGGCTGTGGTGGCGGCCTTTCAACAAGGCGCTGCGGATTGGGGGGTGGGCAGTGGCGCCTCGCATTTAGTGTGTGGTCATCAACGTCCCCACCAACAGCTGGAGGAAGCGCTGGCGGCCCATACCGGTCGTCAGCGTGCCTTGTTGTTCTCCACCGGTTACATGGCCAACCTGGGCGTTATGACCGCCTTGCTGAGCAAGGGGGATGCGGTGTTCCAAGACCGTCTTAACCATGCCTCGCTGCTGGATGGAGGCTTACTCAGTGGTGCCCGTTTTCGACGGTTTCCCCATAATGATGGGCAGGCGCTGGCTAGCCAATTGGCCCGCAGTGAGGCTAGCCGGAAATTGGTGGTGGTCGACGGGGTGTTCAGTATGGATGGCGACGAGGCGCCACTGGTGGACTATGCCGAGGCCTGCGAAGGCCATGATGCCTGGTTGATGGTGGATGACGCCCACGGCATCGGCGTGCTGGACGCTCAGGGCCGTGGCAGTGTCTTCACTCAGGGCGTCAACGAACGGGTGCCGGTGCTGATGGGAACCCTGGGTAAAGGATTGGGTACGGCGGGTGCCTTTGTGGCCGGTAGCGATGAATTAATCGAAACATTGATCCAGTTCGCCCGCACTTTTATCTATACCACGGCCATGCCTGCCGCCGTGGCCAGTGCCACCCTGGTTAGCCTGAGAAAATCCCGAGAGGAGAATTGGCGTCGGGATACGTTGGCAGAGTTGATCGCCCGTTTCCGCCAGGGTGCCCGTGCGTTGGGCTACACCCTGATGCCATCGCAAACGCCTATCCAGCCTTTGCTGATTGGCAGTGATGTGGATGCCACGGCGCTCAGTGAGGCACTTCGCGAAAAAGGGTTTCTCATTACCGCGATCCGCCCGCCCACGGTGCCGGAAGGTGAAGCACGCTTGCGAGTGACGTTATCTGCCGCCCATGAGGTTGAGGATGTGGATGCGTTGCTGGCGGCGTTGGCGCAATGCCAAACCCAAGACGTTTAAATCACAGACTTTTTACCACCGAGATCGTCGTTTCTTCTGTGGCAAAAAAAGGAAGATGAATGCCCAGGTTGATCCCTTTTCATAACACTTATCGGGCCACCGGTGTTGATGATGCCCAAGCCCAGGACATTGTTCTGATTCATGGCTGGGGCCTACATGCCATTGTCTTTGACGATATTGTGCCGGCCTTGCTAGCGCACTTTCGCGTCACCGTGGTGGATTTACCCGGCATGGGACAGAGCCCCTTGCCTAATGATGATTACAGCCTGGCTTTTCTGGCCGAACAGGTGCTGGCGATTATGCCGCAGAAGGCCCATTTGCTGGGCTGGTCGTTGGGTGGGTTGGTGGCATTGGCCCTGGCTGAGAAGGCGCCGGAGCGGGTGCAATCGGTGGTGACGGTGGCCACTTCCCCGCGATTTACCGCCGCAGACGATTGGGCTCCCGCCATGAAGCCGGAGATTCTGGCCAAGTTCGCCGAGATGTTTAATGAAGACAATGAAGGCACGCTGGTCCGTTTTCTGGCGCTCAATTGCAAGGGCAGTGCGGCCATGCATGAGGATACTGCGCGTCTCAAACAGATTTTGTATTTCTGTGGTTTGCCAGCGCCGAGAGCCCTGCGCGGCGGGTTGAACATCCTGCGCGACAGCGATTTGCGTGAGTCATTAACTGCGTTGCCCATGCCGGTGCTGATGGTGTTCGGTGAACATGATCATATCGTGCCGGCGGCAGCCATGGCCGCGGTGGAGCCGTTGATTGGTAATGGCCGCACGGCCTTGATTGAGCAGGTGGCCCATGTGCCCTTCCTGTCGACCCCGGACACCTTTACCCAGGCCGTGTATGACTTTTATCGCGACTATCAGTTGGTCCGCTGAGGCGCCCGTGGATACTCCCGTGGAGCGCTCAGGAAAGGCGGTAGTTAGCCAGCACTTTGGCCGAGCGGCGCGTAGTTATGATGAACACGCCGTGCTGCAGTTGGCGGTGGGGCGATCATTGGTGCAGCGCCTACCAGAAGCGTTACCGATAAATCATGCGCTGGATTTGGGGTGTGCCACGGCGCCCTTTGCTCGAGCACAGCAACAGGCGTTGCCGGATGTGCAGTGGCAGGCCGTTGATTTGTCTTCGGCCATGCTGGCCGAAGCGGCAGAGCGCGGACGGCTGGATGAAACCTACCAACCCCTGTGTGCTGACGCCGAAAACCTGCCCCTGTCGACAAGCTCTCAGGGTCTGGTGTTCAGTTGTTTTGCCCTGCAATGGTGTGATCCGCAAGTGGTTATGGCAGAGATCAACCGGGTGTTGGCTCCGGGCGGACGTTTGCTGCTGGCGGTGCCGTTGGCAGGGTCTCTGGCCGAGTTGCAATCCAGCTGGCAGCGAGTGAATCACCGCCCCCATGTCAATGCGTTGCCGTCGTTGGCGGATTGGCGCAGTGCGGCTTTTCAGGCGGGTTTTGCGGATGCGCAGCTTCAGCAGCAGGTGATGGTGGAATACTATGATTCGGTGAAAGCCATCGCCCGTCGCTTGAAAGCCACCGGCGCAGATCATGTAAGCGGTGCCTCCGGCCTTACCGGTAAAAATGCCTGGCAGGCCATGGTGAAAGAATATGAGGCCCGGCGAACGCAGCAAGGCTTGCCGCTGACCTGGAACGTGCTGTTTCTGGAAGCGGAAAAGAGTTGAGCGAATAAGCCCCAGGTTTCAACGCGCGCCTGCCTCCGCTGCTTGTTCCAATTTTCTCCGCGCCCGAATCGTGACACGCGGGCCGCAAGTACTGGTGCCGTGCGACATTTTCCGCACGTTGCACCTTTAAGCTCGTTGCTTGTCAGCAAACAAACCGCTCCGTCTTTCAGAGGTTAACCATGGAAAACCAGAAGCCCCCGCTGCCCGCTCTCAAGGGTGTTTTTTTTGTCACCGGCACAGATACCGAAGTCGGTAAGACCTGGGTGAGCTGCCGCTTGCTGGAGCGAGCGCGGGAAGCCGGTTTAAGTTGTTACGGACTCAAGCCGGTGGCGGCCGGGTGTGAGGAAACGTCGGACGGTTGGCGTAATGAAGATGCCTTGCAGCTGATGGCGGCCAGCTCGGTGACGCTGCCTTACGAGATAGTAAATCCTGTGGCCTTTAAGGCGCCGGTCGCACCGCATATCGCAGCCCAGCAAGAGGGCAAAGATATCAGTCTTTCCCGGTTGGTGGGTTATGTGCGGGGCGCGTTGAGCGCCTACCCGGCGGACTTGATTTTGATTGAGGGTGCGGGCGGGTGGCGAGTGCCGCTGAACAGTCGAGAAATGTTGTCCGGGTTGGCCAAAGAGCTGGATGTGCCAGTGATTCAGGTTGTTGGCATGAAGCTGGGTTGTATCAACCATGCCTTGCTGACCGCCGAAGCGATCGAAAAGGATGGTTTACGCTACGCCGGCACCATGGCGAACTGCTTTGGAGAAATGGCGGTGCAGGAAGAAAACCTGCTTACTCTACGCCAGCATTTACCCGGTGCCTTCGCGCTGGTTTGATCGGCAAAATCAGCGCATTTCCATTGCTCTTTCGCGCCATTGTCACCTTTAACGGGGGGGTACAGGGAGGGCACCACAGCGCAACGACCGAAGGCCCATCATTGGCCGATTGTGATGGCAGTAATCGCGCCTTACCTACTTATCCGCTGAGCCTGGGGGCGAGGAATGACACCTAGCTTCGACAGGGTATCCATTACCTGATCCACTGTAATGCGCTGCAGGCAGGGGTAGCTATCTCGAACGCAATTGCTGCGCTGACATTTAGCGGCGCAAGGCTGCCAGCGTAATACTCGAGCCTGGTCAGATAATGGGTGCCAAATGTGTTCATCCGTGGGGCCGAATAGGGCGACTACAGGAATGCCGCAGGCGGCAGCCAGGTGCATTGGACCGCTGTCATTGCCCACATAGCCCTGGCTGTGCTGAAGCAGCGAGATCAACTCCGACAGAGTGAGTTGATCGCACAGATCCAGCACCGGTTCGCAGAGAAAGGATTGTACCCTGGCGATTTGCATGCGGTCTTTGTGCCCTGCACCGATCAGGACCGGTGTAAGACCGGCGCGGCGTGCGCGCTGGCAGAGTGAAGCGAACTGCTCCGGGTGCCACATTTTGTAGGTTTTTGTGGCGCCGACATGGACCACTAAACATGTGTTTTCTGCCTGGCCGGATAGCAGGCTGCGCACAGCCGCGTCACTGCCGGGACAGCCCGCAAGCGGTAGGTAGCGGACTGAAGGCGCAGCAGGTTGGCTCAAGCTGGCGTAGCTGTGCCAACGGTGTCCTTGCCAATCCGGCTCCAGCGACAAGCTATAAAACCAGCGGCCATGACGGCGCGGTGGGCCGATCCGCGTTGCTGCCCCACAGAGACGGCTTAAGGTGGCGGATTTTTGTTCACCTTCGATGTCCACACTGATGTCGGCCTTAAAGCGTCGCATGGCCCGCACAAACGCAAGGTAGCGACTAATCCGTTTCCACAAAGACTGTGAGCGTGAGAGCGCTTGTTCCGGATAAAAAAGCAACCGCTGTTCTCCCGGCAGACTTTGTGCCACCAGCGCCTGATAGCGCTCATCTACCACCAGCAAAGCGTCTGTGTGAGCACAGAGCATGGCACGCAAATGGGGTAACGCAATCAGCAGATTACCTAGATGACTACACGGAAATAAAATCAGCAGGCGAGGCATGAAACAAATACTGTTATCAGCGGAAACGGTGTTTAGGCTAGGCGGCGGGGATGACGGTTAAATGACAGGCGACGAGCTGCGATCGATTGGATAGGGCAAAGTGGAATAGGCCTCGTGTTTACTTTTTCGGCTTGTTGTTTTGAGTTTTCAACAGGATCTCGCGGGCAGGGCGATCACCGTGTGGTGCCGTTACTAACCCGCGTTGTCCTCGCTACTAGCTGCTCGTCGCTGCTGTTAATCTCGCTCGATCAACCAGTCCGCGATTCGACCCCAGCTTTGTTTTTGGGCGGCGGCGCTGCCGAGGATGCCCATGTGCCCGCCATCAATGGTCAAAAAAGTTTTGTCCTTGCTGCGAATCAGGGGCTTCATGGCTTGGCTGCATTCTGGCGTCACGATGGGATCGTTGGCGCCGGTGATGTTCAGCACATTGGCAGTGACCCGGTCCAGGTGGCCGTCGGTTCCTTCCATGGGGAGCTGGCCATGGGCGACTACGTTGTCTGTCCATAGGTAGTGGACGATGTCCTGAATCACACCGCCAGGATAAGCCACCATGTCATCGAGAAAGGCCCCGTTGGTGGCATGGGAGGCGACGAATTCTCGGTCGTGCAGGTTCTTAATCAGGCTCCAGTAACCTTGCAGGCTACCTATTGGATTGGTGAATTTGAACGCGAGGCTGTTCACCCAGCCCGGTGAGCGCAGCAAGTTGGAGGGGACATTATGGATGCGTAGGCCGGTGCGGCTGCGGATCCACTTTGCCCGGCGGCTTAGTGCTCGGTACTGGCTGCCCAGCGAGCCGTTGCGGTGATAATCCGTGGGAGCCCCCACCAGCACTAGGTTGCTGATATCAGGGTCTTTGCCTAGGGCTGCGTAGCATAGGCTGAAGAGTCCGCCGAAGCTCCAGCCGTGTAGGCTCAGCTTTTGTTCGCCACTGTGTTGGCGAACATGCAACAATAGCTTGGGCAGATAATCGGCAAAGTAGCTGCTCAAATGTAGGTGGTTGTGATGCTTGCCTGGGCGGCCCCAGTCGACCATATACAACTCAAAACCTCGAGCACGTAGGTAACGTACCAAGCTGCGCTGGGGAAACAGGTCATAGATCAGCATGTTTACGGCGAGCGGTGCCACCAATACTAGCGGGGTGCGCTGAGGCGTCTGGCTGACGGGAACGACAGTGCCGTCCGCCAGAGGAATGGCGCTTTCTTTCAGTGGCGGGTAGTAACGCAATTTGACCAGACCGTCGTCAAACAGGGTCTGGTAGGGCGTTTGTTCTGCTTGGCTCAGTTGTTGAGCGTCAAACAGCCGAGCCCGGCCATTGTCTAGGCGTTGCCGCCAGGGGCGAGTTCGTTTGTAAACGGCCTGCTGTAGGGTGTTTGTGAGCATGAATTGCACCGGCAAAAGATCAACGGTCGGTTATTGTAGGGTAGATCCACGGGAGGGCAGTTGCCGTGCGGACCGGGGGAAGTGTCAGGGGGGATACTCGCCCGCCGCAATGAACGCTATTGCGGCGGACAAGGGGGTGGGGCGATCAGTGTTTGTCTTCGTTGGTATAAGCGCCAAGTTTGCCGCGCACTCGTACCTGACTGCCGGGTTTCAGGTTTGGTGCAAATTTGGCTTTGCCTTCCGGGAAGAGCATGACCACGGTGGAGCCCAGCAGGAAACGGCCTAGCTCTTCCCCTTTTTCCAGCGCGATGGGTTTGCTGCGCAGGTAGTCGGTGGTGACCACTTGTTTGGGTAGCGGAGTGACCTGACCGCTGAAGACCGTCTCGATGCCGGCTACGATCATGGCGCCGACCAGAATCACCGCCATGGGGCCCTGTTCGGTATCGAAGATACACACCAGCCGCTCGTTACGAGCAAACAGGTTGGGTACGCCGTTGGCGGTGGCTTCGTTCACCGAAAACAGGTCGCCGGGTACATAGCGAGTTTCACGTAGGGTGCCAGTAAAAGGCATATGCACCCGGTGGTAGTCATGGGGAGAGAGATAGACGGTGGCGAACTGGCCGTTGGTAAATTCACTGGCTAGCGCACTGTCGCCGCCGAGCAAGTCATACAACGAGTAGTCGTGACCTTTAGCCTGGAATACTTGATTGGCGCGAATAGCACCCAGTTGGCTCACGGCACCGTCCGCAGGGCTGGCAATGTCGTTGTTCTCGCTTGCCTCCAGGGGGCGGGCATCGGCCTTCAGGGCTCGGGTGAAAAAGGCATTGAAGGTGGGGAATTGGTCCGCGTCTTCAAATTGCGCTTCCGATAGATCAATACCGAACCGTTTCATGAACATGTTGATGAAAGTGGTCTTGATCCACGGCACTTCGCTGCGGGCCAATATCCCCACCAGTCGAGACAAAGCATGTTGGGGAATAAGGTATTGAAGGGTAACGAACAGTTTGTCGCGTAAGCTCAAGAGTGACGTCCTTTAGCATTTTTCAGAAGGCGGAAATTGCCGTTAGGGGGCGCCGCCGTCAACGATGGGTTTAGGCACTTTTTTCTGCAGGGGTGTCCGGGTGGTTGCCCCATTCCGCCCAGGAGCCGGCGTAGCCACGCATGCGTTCAAAGCCTAGCAATTTGCCCACCAGCCAAGAAAAGCTGGACCGATGGTGGGTTTGGCAATGGGTGATCACTTCCTTGTCGCCGCTGATGCCCAGAGCCGCCAGTTCAGCACGGATGTCGTCCAGTGGGCGTAAGCGCAGGTTGTTCTGCTTGTCCATGGGCTCGGTCCATTCGTGGTGGCGAGCTCCGGGAATGTGCCCGGCTTTTTTAGCGAAGGCGCGCACGCCGTCGAATTCGTCCAGGGAGCGGGAATCCCAGATCACCACATCCTCATCCTGATAGTGAGCAAGCAGGTAGTTCAGATCCACTTCGGTGAGCGGATCATGGGCGCCCACCTGGTAATCGCTGGGGCTGGGCTCGTGGGCTTCGCTACTGGTGGCGTGGCCGTCCGCTAGCCAGGCGTGGATGCCGCCGTTCAGGTAGCTGTAGTGCTTGTGGCCGATGGCATCCAGGGTCCACAGTAGGCGCCCAGCCCAACCGCCACCTTCATCGTCATAGGCGATCACATGGGTGTCCGAGGTCAGGCCCAGCTCAGAAAAAAGATCGCTCAGCGCATCATCGGAAGGGATCATCCCCGGTGCCGGCTGGGCGCCGCTCTGCAATCGCTTGAAATCCAGATGAATAGCGCCGGGAACATGGGCCTGAACGTAAACGGGTTGTTTGCTCAAATCGAGAATGAGCAGGTTGCCGTCGTCAAGACGGTTGGCGAGTTCGGTGGGTTCGAGCAGCAGTGGCAGCATAGGCGATCAGTTGGCAGTGAGCAGTTGATGATTAATGACGAAGGCGTGTGCCTTCGTATCGGCAATGCCTTCATTATCCATTATCCGGGGTCTTTCTTATACCGTGGGGGCTGAGTGGGCCGCGATCAACTGTCGGTTGAGTACCGCTCGCGGCCATCCTCGTCCAAGGTGTCAGAAATCTGGTAGAAGTTGGCCAGCCGTTCTTCGTCGATATCCCCGTTCTGCGCCGCGAGGATCAGGGCGCAACCCGGTTCGTTGCGATGTGAGCAATTACGGAATTTACAGTAGCCTGCCAGTTCGGACAGTTCCCGGTAGCCGTGTAGCAAGTCGTCTTCACCAATGTGCCAGAGACCAAATTCTCGAATCCCGGGGGAGTCAATCAGCTGGCCACCGGTGGGCAGGTGGACTAGCCGGGCGGTAACCGTTGTGTGCTGGCCAAGGCCGGAGTTGCTGGAGAGTTCACCCACCTGCAAGTCAGCTTCTGGCAGTACGCCATTAATGAGTGAGGACTTGCCAACCCCGGATTGCCCGACAAAGACGCTGGTCTTGCCAGCCAACGCTTCGTGCAGTGGTGTGAGGCCTTCACGTTGGTGGGCGCACACTTCCAAAACCGGGTAGCCGAGGTGGCGATACATGTCAGACAGTTCATCAACAAAGGGGCGTAGGGTGTCGTCGATCAGATCGGCTTTATTGAGCACTAGCGTGGCGGCAATGCCGGACAATTCCGCCGCCACCAGATAACGGTCCAGCAGCGAGCTGGAGGGGGTGGGCAGTGGGGCGAACACCACCAGCATTTGTTCCACGTTGGCGGCCACCGGTTTCAGGTTGCCGTACATGTCCGGGCGCTTGAGCACGGTGTCGCGGGGCTCAATGGCCACCACAACACCCAGACCCTCGCTTTTTGGCGGTTGCCAGATCACTTTGTCACCCACCACCAGCTGTTCCAAGGTGGCGCGGAAATGACAGCGGCGTGTTGTTCTATTTTCAGCGCCAGGGCCGTCAGCACTTTCCACTTCCACTTGTTGGCCGAAGTGGGCGGTGATGACCCCGTGTTGCTCATCGCCTAGATCATCCGCTACCAGAATCTCCTGCTGGTCGGTACGGCGGTTGGCGCGGTCGCGTTTTTCCGCCTGGATCTTTTCGATGCGCCAGCGCTGGCGACGATTGAGTTTGCGTTTGGCCACGGGTTTTGCGGTCCTGTGTTCGGGTGTGAGATCTGTTATGTGAATAGCGCCATGCTACCATGAAGCATCAACAGACCTTCACCCTGCGTAGCAAAGAGATGCCGAGCCCATGACCGACAAGCGCAATAATCTGATTTGGATCGATCTGGAAATGACCGGCCTGAGCCCGGAAAATGATCGCATCATCGAAATCGCCACCATTGTTACTGATGCCGAGCTAAACGTGTTGGCAGAAGGGCCGGTGTTGGCGGTTCATCAAAGCGATGCGCTACTGGATGGCATGGACGAGTGGAATACCACCCACCATAACAACTCCGGGCTGGTGGCCAGAGTGAAGGCCAGCACGGTGAATGATGCGGCCGCGGAGTCTCAGATTATTGCGTTTCTGGAGCAGTATGTGGAAGCGGGTATGTCGCCCATGTGCGGCAACAGTATCTGTCAGGATCGCCGTTTTCTGGCCAACTATATGCCGAAACTGGAAGCCTTCTTCCATTATCGCAACTTGGATGTGTCCACCCTGAAAGAATTGGCGCGTCGCTGGAAGCCGGACATCCTGCCGGGCTTCAGTAAAGAGAACAAACACCTGGCGCTGGATGATATTCGCGAGTCCATCGCCGAACTGGTGTATTACCGCGAGCACTTTATTGACGCTTGATCGGCGTCGCTGCATCGCGACCACAGAGTGAACCCATTGCTTTCCTTTGTGATCTCTGTGGTAAATCCTAGCTTGCGTGGTGCTGCTCCAGCGCCCACCGCACATGCTCGCGCACCGTTTCATCCGGGTAATCCAGTTTGTCCTTCAGCGCCTGTACGACTCCCTCTGTCGTGGGCGCATTGCCCAGCGCCACGGCAATATTGCGTAGCCACTTCAGATACCCTGCGCGGCGGATCGCCGAACCCGCCGTGCGCTCCAAAAATGCCTCTTCGCTCCATGAAAACAGCGCGACCAGATCACTGTCGCCCAGCCCGTGGCGGGGTTGGAAGTCACTTTCTTCCGTATGCTGGGCAAAGCGGTTCCAGGGGCACATGAGCTGGCAATCGTCACACCCGAAAATGCGGTTGCCTATGCCTTTGCGCAGGTCCTCAGGGATGCTGCCTTCATGCTCGATGGTCAGGTAGGAAATGCAGCGTCGAGCATCCAGCTCATAGGGGGCCACAATGGCGTCAGTGGGGCACACAGTGATGCAGGCTTTGCATTTGCCGCAATGGTCTTCCCCCGGGCTGTCTACCGGCAAGGCAATGTCGGTGTAGATTTCTCCTAGAAAGAACCAGCTACCCGCTTCCCGATTCAGCACCAGAGTATGCTTGCCCTGCCAGCCCAGCCCCGCTTTCGCCGCCAGCGGTTTTTCCATTACTGGCGCGCTGTCCACAAAGGCTCTGGCCAGTTCGCTGTCCGCAACGGCTTCGCGAATGCGTCCGGCTAGAATCGCCAGTCGCTTGCGAATCAGCTTGTGGTAATCGCGGCCCAGGGCATAGCGGGACACATAGGCCTTGTCTTTCTGCTGTAGCAATTTCACCGGTTGGGTGTCCGGGGGCAGGTAATCCATGCGCGCAGAAATCACCCTCAGTGTGCCCGGCTCCAGCTCCCCTGGCCGAAAGCGTTTATTGCCGTGGGCTGACATCCAGTTCATTTGCCCCTGGTAGCCCTTCGCCAGCCAGGCTTTGAGCTGTACTTCTTCGGCATGCAAATCCGTATCGGCAATACCGATTTGCTGAAAGCCGAGTTCGCGGCCCCATTGCTGGATTTGCTCTTTGAGTTGATTCAGGTCCATGACGTTTCGGGGCAGCCGGCTCTCGTGCGTATAATGGCGGGAACTGTGTTGCAGCGCTCCGGGAATACCGAGGCGCCCTTAATAACGCGAAGGATAACAGGTGACTGAGCTACCTGCTGCTTTATACACCGCGGCGCAAACCCGCGAATTGGACCGCCTAGCCATTGCTGCCGGCACCCCGGGTGCCGACTTGATGGAGCGAGCAGGGCAGGCGGCGTTCGATGCCCTATGCGAACGCTGGCCGCAAGTGAGCACATTGGCGGTATTGTGTGGCGGCGGCAATAACGGTGGTGATGGTTATGTGGTGGCTCGGTTGGCCGCAGAGGCTGGCCTGCAACCGCAGATATGGTTTACCTCTGCGCCGGATCAGCTCAAGGGCGATGCCCTGACCATGGCTCAGCGCTGCCAAGAGGCGGGCGTTCCCATGCAGGCGCTCACCGCCGACGCCTTGCCGCATGGGGCGGATCTGTTGGTAGATGGCCTGCTGGGTACTGGTCTCAAAGGCCCGCTGCGTGATGATGTGGCGATGTTGTTACGTGCCCTGAATGCCTTGTCGATTCCCGTGATGGCGTTGGACGTTCCTTCTGGGTTGAGTGCCGATAGCGGCATGCCCCTGGGCGCGGTGTTACAGGCTGAAATGACCTGTACCTTTATAGGTCTCAAGCGTGGCCTACTCACCGGCGAAGGCCCTTTGCATTGCGGTGTGCTGCGTTTTTTTGACCTGCAGGTGAGCCGGAATATTTATGCTCAAGTGCAACCGGACAGTGTGAGTCCGTCTGCTGAACTATTGCAGCAGTGCCTGCCGGCCCGCCGAGTGGATGGCCACAAGGGCGATTATGGCCATGTGTTGGTGATGGGTGGCGATCACGGTTTTGCTGGCGCCCCGGTTATGAGTGCCCAGGCTGCGGCGCGCTGCGGCGCGGGCAAGGTGACGCTGATTACCCGCCCGGCCCATGTGGCGGTGGCGCTGATTCGGCAACCGGAAATTATGGTGCGCGGGGTGGATCAGGCACAAGAGGCCATCGAGTTAATGGACGCGGCCACGGTGATCGCCATTGGGCCGGGGCTGGGCCGCGACGCTTGGGGCCGGGAGTTGCTGGCGGCGGCACTGTCGGCAGGCAAGCCGTTGGTGGTAGATGCGGATGCATTGAACCTGATCGCCGGCCAGCCCGATATTGGCACTGCAGACTGGGTGCTTACCCCGCATCCGGGCGAAGCGGGCCGCCTGTTGGGCGTCACCGCCGCAGAGATTCAGCAAGATCGTTTTGCCGCGCTGGAAAGCCTTTGCGCCCGCTATGGTGGCACCGTGCTGCTTAAGGGGTTGGGGACCTTGGTGCAGGGTGACTCGGCCGCGGGGCTGGGCCGGGCACTGATTCGCGATGGTAATCCGGGTATGGCCTCTGGAGGCATGGGGGATGTGTTGACTGGCGTAATCGCAGCCCTGCGTGCCCAGGGGCTGAGTGGGTTTGATGCGGCTCGGCTAGGGGCTATGGTGCACGCCCGGGCAGCCGATGGTTGTGCAGCAGCGCAGGGTCAGAGGGGCTTGCTAGCCACCGATTTGCTCCCGGCCCTGCGCCAACAATTGAATTATGGATTGCCGCAAGGAGTCGGTCGCCAATGAGTGTGGAGTGCTACGCATTAGCGGATGAGGCGGCAACGCTGGCACTGGGGGCTGAATTGGGCCACCGCTTGGCGGCGGGCGGCTGCGTTTATCTTGAAGGCGATCTCGGGGCGGGGAAAACCACCCTGGTTCGCGGTATCCTCCGTGGCCTGGGGCATAACGGAGCGGTAAAGAGTCCGACGTATACTATTGTGGAACCCTATGAGATTCGGGGCGTCCATATTTATCACTTTGACCTGTATCGGCTGTCGGATCCGGAAGAACTGGAGCTGATCGGCGTGCGGGAGTATTTCGATGCTGGCTCGCTGTGTCTGTTGGAGTGGCCGGAACGTGGAGCGGGCGTGGTGCCAGCACCGGATTTGACCATTACACTGGCCGTGAATGGCCACGGACGAAAAGCGACCCTGGAATGGGGTAGTGATTAAACGCCTATGACTATGCGCATTTACAATAAGAAAACCGTAGCGGCAGCTTTTCTTTCTTTGCTGGCTTTGTGCTGGACTTCACGGGCGTTTGCCCAGACCACGATTGATTCTGTACGCCTGCACCGGGCCCCGGATCACACTCGGATCGTATTCGATCTGCCCGGCCCGGTGGACCACAAGCTCGACAAGCTGGCCAACCCGGATCGTATTGTGTTGGATCTGCAGAACGCCGCGCTGGATTTTGATGTGAAAACGCTGGATTACGCCAGCAGCCCGATTGCCAATATCCGGGTCGGCAAACACACCGATAAAACCCGAGTGGTGCTGGACATGAACGAGTCCGTGCGCACCCGTACTAACCTGCTGAAACCCATTGAGCCCCATGGCTGGCGCTTGGTGGTAGACCTGTTCGATAAAGAGCTCACCACTGCGGCCGCTAACGATAGTAAGCCAACGCCGGAAAAGTCGAAAAAATCGGCAGCGCCCAAAGCCCAGCGATTAATGATTGTGGCGATTGATGCCGGCCACGGTGGGGAAGACCCCGGTGCCCGCGGGCCCAGTGGTACCTATGAAAAAACCATCGTGCTGCAGATTGCCAAAAAGCTGGAAGCTTTAGTTAACGAAAAAGCCGGTATGCGTGCGGTGATGGTGCGCGATGGTGATTACTATGTGCCCTTGGTGGAGCGCCGCAAGATTGCCCGGGAAAAGCACGGGGCGGATGTGTTCGTTTCTATTCATGCGGATGCCTTCACCGATGCCCGCGCCAATGGCGCTTCGGTATTCGCCTTGTCCAACCGGGGGGCCACAAGTGCTCGGGCCCGCTATCTGGCCAAGATTGCCAACGAGTCGGACCGCGTGGCCGGGGTGTATGAAGAAGAGGAAGACGACAGCTCGCTCTACAGTGTGCTGGCGGATCTGCAGATGAACGGCTCCATGGCCGGCAGTCTTTATCTTGGCCGGCAGGTGCTGTTGGAAATGGGCAAAGTCACCAAGCTGCATGGTAACCGCGACAAGGTGGAACAGGCGGGCTTTGCGGTGCTAAAAGAGCCGGAGATGGTGTCGATCCTGGTAGAAACCGGGTTTATCTCCAACCCGACCGAAGAGCGTAATCTGCGCTCATCCGCTCACCAAACCAAGTTGGCTCGGTCGGTGCTCAAAGGGGTTGATGCCTATTTTCGCAGCCATCCAGCGCCGAATAGCTGGTATGCCGCTCAACGACGGGAGCAGGGCGATGAGTATCGGATTCAGCCCGGTGATACACTGTCGGAAATTGCTCGGCAGTACAGTATTTCTGAGCAGTCGATCCGTTCGGCCAACGGCATGGATGGCGACCGCATCATGGTTGGCCAGGTACTGAAAATTCCCCGTTCGTGACATTCCTCTTGCACGCAACACACGCCATGCAGACACGCTAAATTCCAAGCGTGCCGGGTGCAGTGCCGGGGTCAGATAATTTCCTAAAGGGTGTGTTTTGTCCAAAATTCAGCTGCTTGATTCCCGTCTTGCTAACCAGATTGCCGCCGGTGAAGTGGTTGAGCGCCCCGCGTCTGTGCTCAAAGAGCTGCTGGAGAATGCGCTGGACGCTGGCTCGGAATCCATCAGTGTGGATGTGGAGCAGGGCGGGGTGAAATTGTTGCGGGTACGCGACAACGGCAGTGGCATCGAGCGCGATGATTTGCCGCTGGCTCTGTCGCGCCACGCCACCAGCAAAATCCGGGGGCTGGATGATCTGGAAGCCATTGGCACGTTGGGATTTCGCGGTGAGGCTCTGGCGGCGATCAGTTCCGTTTCCCGGTTGAGCCTGGCCAGTAATGTGGAGGGGGAGCCGGAAGGCTGGCAGGTGACCGTGGAGGGGCGCGATATGGCGCCGTCGGTCTCCCCGGCGGGGCATCCCCGTGGCACCACCGTCACCATGCGCGATTTGTTCTTCAACACTCCGGCTCGGCGCCGTTTCCTGCGCACCGAAAAAACGGAATTCAATCATCTCGAAGAAGTGTTCCGGCGCATTGCCTTGAGCGAGTTCAATACCGCTTTTCGTCTTACCCATAACCAGAAGGTGATCCACCAGCTGCCTGCTGGGCTGGATGACACTTTGCGGGCAGCGCGGGTGGCCAAGCTGTGTGGCAAGGGCTTTATTGAGCAGGCGGTACCGGTGGATGTGGAGCGTGATGGTTTGCGGCTGCATGGCTGGATGGGGCTGCCCACTTTTTCACGGTCCCAGGCAGACCTACAGTATTTCTATGTAAATGGTCGGGTCATCCGGGACAAGGTGGTTAGCCATGCGGTGCGTCAGGCTTACTCGGATGTGCTTTATCATGGCCGCCATCCAGCCTATGTGCTGTTTCTGGAACTGGATCCAGCCATGGTGGATGTGAATGTTCACCCCACCAAGCACGAAGTGCGTTTCCGCGAGCAGCGCATGGTGCATGGTTTCTTGTACAGCTCGCTGCACCGTGTCATTGCCGGGGTGCGGCCCGGCCAGGAACTGGCGGGTTCAGTGGCCGATGAAGGCGGGCCAGCTGCAGGGATGGCTCCAGCCATGGCGCCGAGCCAGGGTAATATGTCGCTGACTTCGCCGACGGGCTCGGGGGGCTCCTCCCTGTCTCATCCTGCCGGGCAGGCTTATCCTTCCACGGGGGGAGGCGCGTTCGGCTATGGCCAAGGCGCACGTCAGGCGGATGCTTATGGGGCGTTGGTCCGCGGGCATGTAGGTGAGTCGGCGCCGTCGGTAATGCCACCGGCCAACGAAAATGAAACCGTACCGCCATTAGGGTATGCGGTGGCACAATTGCACGGCATTTTTATTTTGGCGGAGAACGAGCAAGGCATGGTGGTGGTGGATATGCACGCCGCCCACGAACGGATTACCTACGAACGGCTCAAGCAGAGCTGGGCGGAAGACAAGGTGCGTAGCCAGCCGTTGCTAGTGCCGGTGTCTTTGGCGGTGTCATCCCGAGAGGCGGACTTTGCTGAGCAGCAGCCGGAGGTCTTTTCCCGGCTGGGGTTTGTGGTTCAGCGCGCCGGGCCGGAAACTCTGGTGGTGCGCGAAGTGCCCGCGCTTCTTCGTAATGGCGACAGCGAATCCATGGTGCGAGATGTGCTATCGGACCTTCTGGCCGAAGGCAGCAGCGAACGGATTGCGCAAAAGCTCGATGAGCTGCTGTCTACCATGGCCTGCCACGGCAGTGTGCGAGCCAATCGTCGCCTCACTATTCCAGAAATGAACGCGCTGTTGCGTGACATGGAAGCCACTGAGCGTTCTGGCCAATGCAACCATGGCCGGCCCACCTGGACCCAGATGAGCATTAAGGATCTGGATCGACTATTCATGCGGGGGCAATGAACCATGATCGCTTGCACGCGAGACCCAAGCAGGCAACACGTGGAGGGCGCGCGGTCTTTCGCGTGTCACCGTGATGCCTGAAGCGGGTCTGCCTATCTTATTGCTCATGGGCCCCACCTGTTCCGGTAAAACCGCGTTGGCGATTGAGGCGGCGCAGGCGCTACCGATCGAAATTATCAATGTGGATTCGGCGCTGGTGTATAAGGGCTTGAATATTGGTGCGGCGCGTCCCACTGAAGAAGAGCTGGCATTGGCGCCACACCGGTTGCTGGGTTTTCGTGATCTTAGCGAGCCCTATTCCGCTGCGGATTTCCGCGTCGATGCGCTCAAGCACATTGAACAGATCCACGACAACGGCAAATTGCCGTTGCTGGTGGGTGGCACGGTGCTGTATTTCAAAGCCCTAGTGGAGGGATTAGCTCCATTGCCGGAAGCGGATCCGGTAGTGCGTGCCGAGATTGCAACACTGGCCGATGCGCAGGGTTGGCCGGCGGTGCATCAGGTGCTGGCCGAGGTGGACCCGGTCACAGCGGCGCGGCTCAAGCCAACGGATAAGCAGCGGTTACAGAGGGCGCTAGAGGTCTTTCGTCTAACCGGCAGACCGTTGGCTGCGTTTCATGCAGAGCATGATAAAACGGTAACCAAGAGCCGGGATGGATTAAGTCAGTTCAGCGGATTGCCTTATCCGGTGCTCAGCACGGCCCTGGCGCCGCAGGATCGGGCCTGGCTGCATGGGCAAATAGCTCGGCGTTTTCGGGCCATGCTGGACGCAGGGTTACTGGCGGAAGTGGAAGGGCTGCGGCGGCAGCCATCGTTACACCCAGACTTGCCTGGCATCAGAGCGGTGGGTTACCGCCAGGTGTGGGAATATCTGGATGACAAATGTGATTACGGCACCATGGTGGAACGGGGCATTATCGCTACCCGCCAATTGGCCAAACGACAGCTCACATGGTTGCGAAAATGGCCCGATTTGCAGTGGTTCGATAGCAATGACCTGTCACAGCGAGAGGCCTTGTTTGAACTGCTTGCGATGAACTGTAAATCTGTGTTTAGTTAGCCCTGAAAGCATGCGTTTTGGTTTATAATGCAATAGCTGCGCAGGTCTGCGGCGTTGCTCGGGAATGGTGTCGCAGCCATGGATAGGTTGGGACCCGGAACCTTTTGTGAGGGTTGTTGACAAAATTTGCCTAGGGCACACCGGGCGGAAGCAGTGGCCATTTGGGATGGTTTCGCTGCTTTAATCGCGCTGATTGCCCGAAGTGCTGGGCGCTACTTTATACTGTTATTTCAAGGAGAACTGCCATGTCAAAGGGGCACTCGCTACAAGACCCTTTCCTGAACGCGCTGCGTAAAGAGCGTATTCCGGTTTCTATTTTTCTGGTGAACGGCATAAAGTTGCAGGGGCAAATTGAGTCTTTTGACCAATATGTCGTGCTGCTGAAAAATGCAGTCAGCCAGATGGTGTACAAACATGCAATTTCTACCGTAGTTCCGGCTCGTAACCCGCGCGCAACGGGCAACCCGGCTATGGCAGCGGGGGCCACGGGTACGCCGGTTGCAGAGGAAGGGTACGGCAATCAGTAATACGGATTGCTTCACACCCGCTTTATTACAGAGCCACCTTCGGGTGGCTCTGTACGTTGTGTCTTGAGCTTCTTTTGGTGGACGTACAGGTGGGCTACAGTAAGTAGCGATAGCTGCTCAGGTTGTCTGGTTTGTGCATCAGGCATCTGGCGTTGACCGTCCGGCAAGCAACCATTCAGAATCGTGTCGTTCTCTCTGTTTTTCACGAAGAACACGGTGCATTTGCTGCCTTTCCAAGGTCATCCTGGTTTAAACTAGGGCAACCTGTCCCCATATCCGGATCCTATGGACTTATTTGATCGTACAGAGCAAACACGCACCGAAGCCGGCGAGCGGGCGATTCTGGTTCATCTGGAGCTGCCTGATGCCATGGGACGTGAAGACCTGGATGAATTTCATCACCTGGTGACCTCCAGCGGCGTGCAGCCTGTTGTCGAGTTGACTGGCAAGCGTGATCGGCCAGACCCTGCATTGTTTATCGGCACAGGGAAAACCGATGAGTTGGCGGCCATGGTGAGCGAATATCAGGTCGACGTGGTGCTGTTCAATCATGCTCTCAGCCCAGGCCAGGAACGTAACCTGGAGCGAGTGGTGAAATGTCGGGTATTGGACCGCACAGGGTTGATCCTGGATATTTTTGCCCAACGGGCGCGGACCCATGAGGGGCGTTTGCAGGTAGAATTGGCGCAATTGCGTCATTTGTCATCCCGCCTAGTGCGTGGCTGGACCCACCTGGAGCGTCAGAAAGGTGGCATCGGCCTTCGCGGCCCCGGCGAAACCCAGTTGGAAACGGATCGCCGTTTATTGCGCGATCGGATTCGCGGTATCGAATCGCGGTTGGAAAAAGTGCGCAAGCAACGAGCCCAAGGGCGTCGCGCCCGGCAGCGTTCGGAAACGCCGCTGATTTCTCTGGTGGGGTATACCAACGCGGGCAAATCGACTCTGTTCAATGCCATCACCACCGGTGATGTGTATGTGGCAGATCAGTTGTTTGCCACCCTGGATCCGACCTTGCGCAAGGTAAAGGTGCCGGGTGTCGGGCCGGCTATTCTGGCGGATACCGTTGGCTTTATCCGGCATTTGCCTCACCGGCTGGTGCAGGCTTTCCGGGCCACGCTGGAAGAAACAGTGAACGCGACCTTGCTGCTGCATGTGACCGATTGCAGCGCGGAAGAGCGCGACAGCAATGTGGCTGCCGTGGATGAGGTGCTGGAAGAAATTGGCGGTGACAAGCTGCCGGTACTGCATGTTTACAACAAGGTCGATAATCTGGACCAGCCCCCTAGGATTGAGCGAGACGAACACGGTCAGCCCTGGAGAGTATGGATCTCTGCGCAAACCGGTGAGGGATTCGATCTGCTGTTTGAAGCGGTCGCTGAGCGCCTGGCGGCAGGGTGGGTGGATTGCTGGCTACGATTGCCCGCTTCAGCGGGTCGTCTGCGCGCGCGTTTGCACGAAGCCGGCGAAGTGCTGGAAGAGCAAACGGCCAGTAATGGCGATATGTTGCTGCGTATTAATGTGAATCGGGTGCATTTTGAACGCCTGCTTCGCGAACAAGGTTTAAAAGAGGAAGAGCTGGTAATTCCGGCGCCTGTGGTTGCAGGTGAAGACACCCCTTCCTACAATTCGGAACGCTCGACAAACGCGAGTCATCATTAGGCTGGAGCTCTTTGGCTCTGGCGGACTGGAGATCTACATGGCGTGGAATGAACCCGGCGGCAACAAGCCGAAGGACCCTTGGGGTGGTGGTGGCGACCAGGGGCCGCCGGACTTGGATGAGGCCCTGAGAAACTTGAAAGCCAAAATTAATAATGTTTTCGGCAACAACAAAGGCGGCAAAACCGGCGGGGGAGGAAGCAACAGCGGTGGCGGATCTCCGTGGCCGATACTGGTTATCGCACTGGTGATCGTAGCCATTGGTTACGGTTTAGTGGGCTTTTTCCAGGTGGATCAGCGCGAGCGCGCTGTGGTCTTGCGATTCGGTAAATTCGACCGCATCGTGGAGCCGGGCCTGAACTGGCGGGCGCCTATCTTGGAGCAATATGAGAAGGTGGATGTGGGGCAGAATCGCCGCTACGAAATCACCGAAGAAATGCTCACCAAAGACACCAACATCGTCAGTGTGACCTTGCAAGTGCAATATCAGGTGCTTGATCCACGGCCGTTTCTTTTGAAAGTGGCACAGCCTGAAGAAATTCTGCAGCACGCCACCAGCTCGGCGCTGCGCCATGTGGTGGGGTCGTCGTCCATGGACGATGTGCTCAAAGATAACCGTGAGGCGATCCGGGTGCAGGTGCGTGAACGTTTGGATGACTATCTGAACCGTTACGACACCGGCCTGGTGCTGCGCCAAGTGGTACTGGATAAAACGGAAGCGCCGGATGCCGTGCGTGATGCCTTTGATGATGTATCCAAGGCCAAGGAAGACGAAGACCGCTTCAAGAAGGAAGCGGAAGCATACAGCAATGCGGTGATTCCCCAGGCTCGAGGTGAAGCTCAGCGGGTAGAAGAAGAAGCACTGGCTTATAAGCAGCAGGTTATTGATGAAGCCAAAGGTGATGCCAGCCGCTTTACCGATTTGCTTGCCGAGTATAGTAAAGCGCCGGAAGTGACTCGCGAACGCCTGTATCTGGAAACCATGACCCAGGTCTTCAGCAATACCAGCAAGGTAATGGTCGATGTGAACAAGGGCGATAGCCTGATCTACCTGCCGCTGGATAAGCTTATGAAGAATAGCGATGGCAAAGCGAAGGCACCGAATCCCGGTTCTTCCGCGTCCAGCACCACCTCCAGCGCCGGTGCGGATGATGGTGGCAGCGGACGTAGTGGTGGCCGCAGCCTGTACAACAACCGTAACCAGGAGCTGCGCTAATGAATAATCGTGGATGGATGGCGCTACTGGCTCTGGGTGTGCTGGCTCTTTTGGCGATGGACTCCTTTTTCATCGTTAATCAGAAAGAAAAAGTCGTACTCAAGCAGTTTAGCCGAATCGAAAAGACCGATATCCAGCCTGGCCTCTATTTTAAGTGGCCGATGGTGGAGGAAGTGGTGAAAGTGGATGGCCGTGCATTGGTATATGACGTGCCCACCCAGTCTTTCCTCACCGCTGAGAAAAAACTGTTAAATGTGGATGCTTTTGTTATTTGGCGTATCAGTAATGTGCAGCGCTATATCGTTAGTGTGGGGGGCGGCTCTTCCAATCCTCAGGTAATGGAGCGCCGTGCCCGTGAACTGCTGGACCCGCGTGTGAACGAAGGCTTGCGCAACGAGTTCGCGTCGCGCACCGTATTCCAGGTGGTTGCTGGCGAGAGTGACGTGGAAAAGGTAGAAGGTGATACGGCGATCCTTCGTGACCCGACCACAGGAGAAACCGTGGAGGTCCCTACCGACCAGCTGGATGAGTCGGTATTGCGTGAAGCGGAAGCCGGTAATCAGCAGGATGATGAATCTACCGCCGGCAGTGTCGCTAACGACCAGCGCGAAGCGTTGATGGATCAGGTGCGTGCTGAAGTTAACAAGTCCACCCTAGAGGATTTGGGTATCGAGGTGGTGGATATTCGGGTTAAACAGGTGGACTGGCCGGAACAGGTTCGCGGGCGTGTATTCGACCGCATGCGAGCTGAGCGCCAACGAGATGCTGCAGCTCACCGTTCTCAGGGGCGCGAGGAAGCGGAAAAAATTCGCGCCGCCGCCGACCGCCAACGCACCGAGACATTGGCCCAGTCATATCGCAAGGCACAGAGTGCGCGCGGTGAAGGGGATGCGAAGGCAACAGCCATTTACGCTGAAGCCTACAATCAAGACAAGGAGTTCTTTCGCTTCTACCGTAGCCTGCGCGCCTATAAAGAAAGCTTCAATCAGCCGGAAGATGTACTGATTTTGGAGCCGGATAGCGATTTCTTCCGCTACCTGAAGGGGGCAAATGGAAGGCCCTGACAGGTTGCCGTTCGTCGTAAAAAACCCGCCGCCGGCGGGTTTTTTATTTTGTGTTATTTTTAGCCAGCGCGGCTGAAACCCTTTGTTTGCTTGGCTTTGCGGTTTGTTTCATCCTTTCGCCCCATTCTTTTCCTGAGAGTTTTTCACTTTTCGTTCACCCAAAGTGTCTCGTTTTTGTGCAAAATGGCTACAGGGTCACAATAAATGTTGAATCACAATGCCTTTTTGTGATGCAGCAAACAAAAATATTTTCATATTGGGGCATGTCGCAACTACGCGAGATGTTGTATGGGGCCGGGGAATGACACCGGCGGGTACCGGAATATACGAATGAAATTAATCTTTTCTGCTTTAATGCTCCTGATGTCTGCGGCTGTATTGGCCGATGTGCCTTTGTCCAGCCAGATGGATTCTTATCTGGTAACTCATAAGGACGGTAAGGAAGTCGTTGAAGAGGCCACAGAGGCCAGTCCCGGGGACATTGTCGAATATCGACTTACCTACACCAATAACGGCGACCAGCCGCTCTCAGGCTTGGTTATCACCGGCCCGATCCCGACCAACACGGTTTATCTAAAAGGCAGTGCTGCCACCCAAGTGAACGCCGATTTCACCGTCAGCATTGATAACGGCGACAGCTTTCAGGCTGAGCCGATCACCAAAATAGTCACTGGCGAAAATGGCCAGGCAAAGAACGTCGAAGTCTCTCCTAGCGACTACACCCAGGTCCGTTGGCAGCCCAAAGGCAGCCTGCAGCCTGACCAGGTACAGGAATATCGTTACCGGGTAACGGTGGAGTAGCACCAGGAGAGACGGGCGCGGGGCCGCAAGGTCCTGGGAAGTCTTGTGCGAGCGGCTTGATCGTTAGCGATCGGCCGCATGGGGAGGGGCGGACCGCTTGTGAATAACGAGGGGCCGCTCTCGCAAGGCTTTCAAAACCTAGGGTAATCCAAAACACAATCCATTAAAGGAATGAAGCCATGAAACATGCCTTCAATAAGGGCGTGTTGTCTTCGAAACTGGCCGCATCCCTTGTGTCTGGGGGGTCTACTGTTTGCCGCAGGGCAGGCGTGGGCGCTTACTGACGCAGGGACGGACATCAAGAACAAGGCAACCGTTACCTATGAAGATGCCAACGGCAATAGCTACTCCGCTCAGTCTAATGAGGCGGTGGTTACCGTTGCTGAGGTCTATGCGGGTACGTTGGAAAATGACGGCAACAAATCCGGCGCGCCGGGTGAAACCGTTTACTTCAGCCACACCCTGAAAAACACCGGTAATGCCACCGATACCTTCACCCTGGACGGGCTGAATGGTGCCGCGGCGGCGGGTAGCTATCAGGTGTTTATCGATGCCAACGGCAACGGTCAGCCTGATGCCGGTGAAAATGCAGCCACGTCTGTAATCGTAGACGCCGGTGACCAGGTCGAGTTGATCCTGGCCGTGCCGGTTCCATCCGGAACCGCAGCGGGCGCCACCATCGATGGTACTTTGCTGGTGCGTTCGACCCGGGGCGATGGCAGCTTTGACGCCAATGATGGTGGCCTGGTACAGGATATCGGCAGCAACGCCGATATTGGCGACTATAATTCTGACGGTGTTAACGGCGCAGACGGTAACGACACCAACAGCGACCGGGTGACCGTGAGCACCGATGCGGTGCTGGTAACCACCAAGTCGGCGTCTGTCGATACCGATAACAACACCATCACCTACACCCTGACCGTGAAAAACAACGGTGGTCGTGCGGCGCAGAATGTAAATATCTTCGATGCCGTGCCAGCCAATGCCTCCTTTGTGGAAATCAATTCGGTGAATGGCTTGTTAGCGTCCGCTGATAGCTACGAAGACAGCACGGGTGCGAGCCAGAGTATCCCGGCGGATGCAACCACCATGTACACGCCGGCGACACTGGCCTTAATTGATGAGCCGGGCGTGGACTTGGACGGGGATGGCTCTTCTACTGGAACGGACATTCCTGGTATCCAGCTGACCGATGCCAGCCTGGGCGTAAATACCACTGTGTCTGTGGTGTTTACCGTTAGCTTTGATCCGGCTGCGATGGCAGGCACAGAGATCAAGAACCTTTTTGCCGCTCAGGGCAATCTGGATGATGACAACGGCACTACTGAAGACGCAGTCAAGTCCAACACGGTCACCACCGTGATTGGTCAGACCTACGCCGTGGATGCGGACGACACCGAAAAAACTGCTCCGGAGGATGATGTCGATGATGACGTGTTCAACGTCGCCAGCGCCGCCAGCGGTGCCGTGGTGGAGTTCGAGCACACCATCACCAACAACGGTAACGGCAACGACGTTTTCGAACTGAGTATCGATACGGCGGGCAGCACTTTCCCTGCGAGCACCACTTACAGCTTCTGGAATGCGGCTGGCACGGTGCAAATCACCGATACCAATGGTGACGGCAACCCGGATACCGGTTCTCTGGCACCTGGTACGGCGAATGCGCTGGATATTACTGTGAAAGCGGACCTGCCGGCTTCAGCCAGTGGTGCAGGCCCTTATGCCTACACGCTCACCGCCACGTCTGCTGGCGACAACGCTCAAAGTGATGACACTCAGGGTGTGCTCGCGACCATTAATGCGGCCGCCGTGGATCTTGCCAACAGCGCAACGGCAACGGGTCTGGGTGACAGTGCGGTGGATGCGGATGCCAATACCGGCACACCCTCCACCACTAATCCAGCCGCGGCGGGTGCAACCACCAGCTTCAGTCTGTTTGTCGCTAATGAATCCGGTAACCCACAGTCTTACACGCTGGGTTCTGCGCTGCCTTCCGGCTGGACGGTGGTATTCAAGGAAGTGGGTATCGACAACGACGGCAATGGCACCCTGGATAACACCGCCGATGCCGACACGGTGGTAACGGCCACCCCGAACCTGCCTGCCAGCGCGGTTTACCACTACACCGCGGAAGTGAAAGTGTCTTCCAACGTGGCTCAGGCCGAAGCGGACTACACCGGCGGTGATGCCGTTAATACCAACGACAGCGACGGGGATTATCCGGTGACCTTCACCGTGACCTCCGCCTCTGACGACAACATCAACGACTCCAAACTGGATGCGGTAGACGTTGATGCCAACCGTGATATCAGCATCACCCCGGACGGCGCCAACCAGGTCCAGCCAGGCGGTAATGTGGACTACCCGCACGTGCTTTCTAACGACGGTAACTCCACCGAAACCGTTGAGCTGAGTGCAGCGAACTCCAATGCGCCGGACTGGACCAACACCACCCAGCTGTATGTGGACACCAACAACGATGGTACGCCCGATGATTACCGTGAGCTGAGCCAGATCGCCGCTCTGGCCACGGCGGGCCAGCTGTGGGTGAGTGATCAGGCGGGTAACCCGGTGCAAATCGGTGTGGCGGATGCAGACGGCGATAACGCGCCGGAGCTGACGCTGGAAGCGGGTGAGAAAGTGGAACTGCAGGTGACTGTGTTCGCGCCGGCCAATGCGTCGCAGGGCACCCAGGACACCCTAACCCTGTCGGCTATCAATGAAGATAACACCGCCGGCGCGGATGGGTCTGCTACCGCTACCGACCTGACTGAAGTGATTCTCGGTCAGGTGCGTCTGAACAAGACTGCTGGCGTGGATGCGGACTGCAGCTGTAACGACGCTTCCCCGACGTGGACGCCGGACACTCCGTTCGCTGCGAACCAGACTTCGCAAGTGGAGCCTGGTCAGTGTGTGATCTGGAACCTGACCGCCACCAACGAAGGTGCGGCCACGGCGAAGAACGTGACTATCACTGATGAAACCACCCCCTACACCTCCTTCCTGGTCGCCAAAGATGCTGTGCGCGCCTCGGACAACAACTCGGTGGCCAACTCAGGCACTGATCCAGAGGTGAAATGGGAAATTGGTGATTTGCTCGCGGGTGATAGCGCCAATGCACAGTTCTGTGTGCAAGTGAATTAAGCAAGCCCCTCCCGGGCTCTTCCTCTTCTCCCTGTGCGGGGGAGGGGGGAGGGCTTTCTCAGGCGCTGTGCGCAACGCCTGAGAAAGCCCTAAAAATATGGCCGCCGGGGCGGCCAAAGAAAGGTGCTCAAGCACCGCGTGGGAATGACAGGAAAGCCTGAATTGAACCGGATCGGAGTGTGGATAATCAGCGTAATGCTGCTGCTGGCAATTGCCAGCGGTGCCATTGCGGCTGCCACCTCGGCCGGTACTGTTTTGCGTAACCAGGCCCAGGTGCGCTACCTGAACCCGCTCACCGGGCAGGTGGTGACGCAGAGTTCCAATGTGTCCCAGCTTGTTGTGGCGCCATACCGTAATGTACTGCTGGAGAACAGCAACGCGTTGACGGTAGCCGCTGGCCAGAGCGTTAATCTGCCCCATGTGCTAACCAATACCGGTAACGTGGACGATAGTTACAGCCTGACGGCGGCAAACAGCGCCGGGGATAATGGCGAACTATCCAACCTGCGGTTGTATGAAGATGTGAACGACAATGGTCTGGCGGATGCCGGGGAGCCGGAAATTACCGCTGCTGTCATGCTACCGGCGGGGGCTTCTGTTGCCATTGTGGTTACCGGTTCGGTGTTATCCAGCCAAAATCAGAATGACCTGTTGCGGGTCATTGTGCAGGCCCTGTCCCAGAGTGATGCGGGGGTGATGGATTCTCGCCAAGATACTGTTGAGGTGGCATCCGGCGCCTTCTTGAATCTGACCAAATCGAGCGGCCAAAGCTGCGCCAATCCCGTTCAGGAAGGGCAATCGCTGGATTACAGTATCAGTTATACCAACACGGGCAGCAGCGCACCGCAGGAACGGACTTTCCTGATTAGCGGCCAGCAGGAGCAGGGGGTCATGCTGGAAGATACCTTGCCGGCTAACGTTCAATTGCAGTCAGGCAGCGCTAGCGGTCTTTCCCCCATTCAGTCGATCGCGGTGGTTCATCGTGCTGGAGATGCGGACGATGAGTGGGTCCGCTTTGATCTGTGGTCAGCGTCTACCCCTGTCGACCGCTTTGGTGTTCTAGTGCCAGCTACTGCCATGGAGCCCAATGAGTCAGGTGGTTTTACCTTTGCTGTGCGCGTTGGCTCCGGGCTGACCAGCAACACTCGAATTTACAACCAAGCTGTTGTCGATATTAACGGCGATGGCAGCGACGACTTCTCCAGTAATATTGTCTGTAACACGCTGGCGGGATCTGTCCGCCCAACGCTGGTGTTTGAGCGTCCCACTCCACAAGTGTCCAGTTCCGGGCAAGCACCACGACACGGTGAAGATAGCGACTTTCAGCTCGCTGATATGTATGCCCTGTTGCCTGCAGCGAATAACCAGGTGCTCACCGATGGAGTCTACCTCAGGCTTAATGCTTCGCAGCTGAATCTGTCTCCGACTCAGCGTGATTTTGTGGAGCGCACAGCCTCAGGGGAGCGCCTTGTTATTGTGACAGTTGATTCGGCGCTGACAGGCGACTCTGTGCGCGTTGTCATGCTCGAGACGGCTCAGGACTCCGGGGTGTTTCGCAGTATTCGCCCGTTTGTCCTCAGTGATGAAGAGAATGGCTATGGTCGCCAGTGCCCTTCTACGGCGAGCACCTCCATGGCAAGTGAATTCGATAGCAATACCACCACTAACCAGGTGTTGGCGGAGGCCTGCGCGTTGCGCAGTGGGGCTCGCGATACTCTGACAGCCCGTTTCCAGGTACCTGTGTATGGTCCTGCGGGAAATGTGGAACGCTATGAGGTTATCTCCGATGTGGCGGCGGTGGATCCGGCTGGCACCGTTTTTGATTCGAGCAACGGCAACCCGGTGGGCGGGGCTCAGGTGATTTTGTATCAGTCCCGGCAGACATTGTCAGCCAGTGGCGCAGGCAGTTGTTCCGACCTAGCGCAAAGCGAATATGACGTAGGCAAGGATCCGTACACTGGCGAGAGTCTGGACGGCGAAAACACCAACACTTCCAATGTTGACAACACTTCACTGTTGGGTGATTACCAATATCCTTTCGCTACTCCTGGTCATTGCTATTACCTGGATGTGCTGCCGCCAGCGGGCTACACCTTCCCCTCAACGGTTTCGGCAGCTGCAGCGGGCAGTTTTTATTCGGATGTGAATGACAGTTCCTATGGGCTGGAAGGGTATCAAGCACCGGTTGGCCGAAAAGCCGCACGAGTGGCCGGTAGTAACAACGGAGCGTTCCTGCTTGGCACGTCCAACGTGTTCGTGGATATTCCGCTGGACCCCAGCGCCAATACTGCTGCGGGCATTCTGGTGCTGGACAAAAGTGTTGAGAAAGACAGTGCGGCGGTGGGGGATGTGTTGGCCTACAGCATCAACCTCAGCAACAACCACAGTGATGAGCTCTATGCAGGCCGCATTATTGACCAGCTACCCTATGGCTTTCGCTATATCAATGACAGTGCTTGGCTGGAAGTGGGCGGGCAACGGATTGAAATGCCCGACCCTGCTGGGCGGCCCGGGCCGCAGCTGACCTTCCGGCTGGAACGTGAGCGCAGTAATGGTTCGGTGGTTGCGCTGCCGCTGCAGGCCGGTGAAACGGTGACCCTACATTACGGCCTGCGATTGTCGGCGGCAGCGGTTGATAGCGATGGTATCAACCGGGCTACAGCCCAGGCCAACACCGCCTCTGGTTTTACCTACCGCTCCAATCAGGATGAGGCCGAAGTAGAAATCCGTAACGAAGGGGTGTTGTCGGACAAGGCCATGCTGTTCGGTAAGGTCTACGTAGATGCAGATTGTAATAACCTACAGAACGATGGCGAATGGCCCATTAGTGGTGTGAAGCTCTATTTGCAGGATGGCACCTGGGTGATCACCGATGAGAATGGCCAGTACAGCGTCTATGGTCTCAATCCGGGTCTGCATACCATCAAGGTAGACCCGTTAACGTTGCCGGTTGGGATTCAGCTCAAGCCTATTGATAACCGCCATGCAGCAGACCCGGAAAGTCGATTTGTGGATTTGCGTTCCGGTGAATATCACCGCGCAGATTTTGCCGCCAGTTGCCCTACTGGCGATGAGGCAAAAGCGCTGGCTGAACAGCTTAAAGCTCGCAATGCCTCCATGAACGGTGACTGGATGCTGGATGAAGCTGCGCGCTTTGATCCTCTTCGTCAGCAAACCATTAACCCGGTTTTGCGACAGGCCGACGGCAGCGGTGATTTGGGTAGCGGTGTTTATACCCAGACCGGAGATGACTCGCTCACTGAGGCCTGGGAAAAAGTCTCTCAGTCTCAAGGCAAAGAAACCGATACGAAGACGATACTGCCAGCCAACCCGGAAGCGGTTATGCGTAACACCCGGGACGCGGCCGCTGACATTACTCGCGAGCAGGCCGAACAAGGCGCTTGGCTATGGCCGCGCGGCGGCGTGAGCCGCGATGGTCGTTTCCAGGTTGTGGTGCGCGCCGGGGTTGATCCGGTACTTAGCGTGAATGGCAAACCGGTGGCGAAGGCGCAGCTGGGGGAGCAGGTGGTCAATAAGCGTGAGCGCGCTCAGGTCGTCACCTGGTATGGCGTTTCTCTGGATGAAGGTGAAAATGCACTGACCGTAAGCACCCGCGACATGTTCGGCAACGAGCGGGTGATGGCAGCAAAAACGGTAGTGCGCCCGGCGGCTCCACAGTCTATTACCCTGGAAACCGAAACCGATACGCTGCCCGCGGATGGTGGACGCTCAACCCTTGGAGTACGCATTCGTCTCAATGATGCCAAAGGGAATCCTGCACTGGGTAACCACTTTGTGACGCTGGAAACGGACCGCGGCCAGTGGCTAGAAGAGGATTTACAGAGCGGCACACCGGGTCATCAGATCAAGCTGGTAGACGGGGTTGCGCTGGTGCACTTGCGCAGCACGGAATACACCGGCCCGGTGCGACTGCGTGTCACCCTGGACCGTTTTAGTGACAGCACTCAGATTGAGCAAATCGCACCATTGCGTCCCTTGTTGGCTACCGGGTTTTTGCAGGTGCAAAGCCGTGCCGGTGGACTGCGCGATAACGGCAATGCTCCCACGGATGTGGCCGATGAATTCGATGATGATATCGATGGCCGTGCGGCGGTGTTCATGAAAGGTCAGGTGCGAGGTAATGCACATCTGACTCTCGCCTATGATACCGACAAGGATCTGGATACCGAAGATGAAGTGCGTCGTGATCTGAACCCAGCGGATTACTATCCGATTCCTGGTGACGCTTCCGTGCGCGGCTACGATGCCCGTAGTCGCAGCAAGCTGTATGCGAAGCTGGAAAAGGACCGCAGCAGTATCATGTGGGGCGATTACCTTACCGATCCGCAGAATGATTTTTACGACCTGGGACGGACCCAGCGCACTCTGACCGGCCTTAATGGTGTCTATGATAATGGCCGTGCCCGTTTTCAGGTGTTTGCTGCCCGCCCGGATATGGAGCAGGTAACGGAAGAGTTGCCGGGCAATGGTACGGCGCTGTTATTTACCTTGAGCAATGATCCGGCTCGCGACAGTGAAACGGTGGAAATTATTGTCCGTGATCGCAACAACAGGGGGTTGGTTGTCGAAACCACGCCGTTGACCCGTTACGTAGATTACTCGGTGAATTATTTCACCGGTGATATCCGCTTCCACGATGTGGTTCCTACGGTGGATGCCAACTTGAATCCGGTGTTCGTCCGCGTTAGCTATAACGTGGAAGGTGATGCCGAGGAATACAGCGTTCTTGGTGCGCGACTGAATTATGACCTGACGGATCAGTTGCAGTTTGGTGTCAGTCGAACGCAGGATGATCATGAAACCGAAGGTTTTGATCTGACCAGTGTTTCCGCGCAATACAAACTCGATGAAAACACTCGAATTAATGTGTCTTCCGGCTCCATGGCACATGAAAATAATGACCAGGAAGGGCGCGCCTACAGCATTAATGGCGAGCGCCTGTGGGTTGATGGATCGCGTACCGAATTGCGTTGGGCCCGTGCAGAAAATGGCTTCGACAATCCGTCGGCGGGTATCAGTGAGGCCCGTGAAGAGATGCGCTTGGGGCACGAGCAAATGCTGGGCCAAGACTTCTCTTTGGAAGTGGAAGGCATCCGCTCCAAGCAGCTGGACGGTGCGGAAGAGCAGAACAGTCTGGGCGTAATTGGGGAAAAACGTATCGGTGCCACGGCCTTGCGCGGTGGGGTGCGTGGCATAGAACAGAAAGATGCCCAGGGCAGTGAAGACTTTGGTACCTATATTCTCGGTGCTGACCGGGGCTTCAACCTGCTGGGCAAGCCCTTCCAGATTGGTGCGGAGTACGAACAGGCCTTCAACGATACCAGCCGCCGTCGTATCGCGGCCGATGCGGACATGCAGCTCACCGAGAAAACCAGCCTCTACAGCCGGTACGAAATCATCAACAGCCTGAATGGCATCAATACGCTGGATGATGATGTGGAAACGCAGCAGTTCACTACGGGTGTACGTTCCGCGATTACCCGTAATACCGATGTGTATTCCGAGTACCGTTTGCGCGGTGCCGTGGATGGCCGCGATGTGGCGGCGGCCAATGGTGTGAAATCGGATATTGAGATCGAGCCGGGGCTGACCGTGTCGCCGTCCATGGAGTGGATTCAGACACTGGACGGACAGACCAATCAGGACGCCACTGCCCTGTCCGTGGGCGCAGAAGACAAGCGCAATGAAAACCGCCGGACCTTGGGGCGGGTGGAAACCCGCTTTGGTGATGATCGTGAGTACTACGGGCTGAGTGCGGCCAACATCTGGCGAGTCAATACCGACTGGTCTGCGGTGGTACGTGATGACCTGCGCCTTCAGTATTTCGATACGGAAGCCAAGGAAGGCGACAACATTGTCACCCTGGGCATGGCTCGCCGTCCACGGCGGGACAACCGCCACCACATGCTATTCATGTACAAATGGAAAGAAGAGTGGGGCGGCAGTGGTGGTAGTGACCGCACCGTGCATCTGTTCTCCACACACCATAACTATCAGGCCCATGATGACTGGATTTTCTCTGGTCGCCTGGGCGCCAAATGGCAACAGACCGAGCTGGGCAATCTGGATGTGGAATCGGATGCCTATGTGGCGGATGGTCGGATTATCTGGGATATCACCCGCCGCTTTGATCTGGATCTCCATGGTGGTGCGATTACCACCGAAGGCGTCCGCGAGCGCCGTTACAGCTACGGTTTCACCGTCAATGCTCTGGTGCGCCGCAATCTGCGCATGGGTGTGGGCTATAACTTTACCGGTTTCCGTGACGATGACCTAGACCCGGAAGGCTATAACGCGGAAGGCGTGTTTGTGGGTCTGGAATACAAATTCGATGAAGATGACCTGAGTTGGTTGGGCAGTAAAGCGGCCGGACAGCGTAGTTATCTGGGAGATGCGCGATGAACATCATGAAAGCGCTTTTGGCTTTGTTGATACTGGTGGGCATGGCGGGTTGCGCCAGCACTGAATCATTGTATGCACAGTATGATGAGCTGTGCCCGGTGAAAGCCCGGGTAACCAGTACCGGGTTGGTCTCCGTTACAGGTATTGCTACTGCCGTTGATGTTGGGCTGGTGGCTGGCGAGAGCCGTACCCAAATCTGGGAGCCGGCAGTGTATTTTGGTTTTGACCAAGATTCCTTGTCCGTTGCCGAGACCCACCGGCTAGAACGTAACGTAGCCGTATTGAAACAGTACCCCACATTAAAGGTGAGTGTGCAGGCATTCACAGACCAGATGGGTGAAGCGGCTTACAACCAGAAACTGGCATCCCGGCGCCAGGCTCAGGTGGTTCGTTATCTGCTTGATGCCGGTATCAGCAGTGGCCGTATCAACCGTGTCGCATTGGGTGAGGAATTGCCTATTCTGGTCAACGCGAACAGTGCTCAGCGGGTGATAAACCGTCGTGTTGAGTTGATGCCCCTGGATGCACAAAGTCGTCCGCTGGTATTGCAGGCAGACTTTGCGCATAGCGGTGACGATGAATTCGTGCCGCCGGCGCCAGTGAAGTAAAGGGGAGTTGGGGTGAATACACTGCAACGTACAGGGCTGATGGTGTTGCTGATGCTGGGGGCCAGTGTTCAGGCGGCCACACCTGCGGCAGGCACCGTGATCAAAAACCAGGCCTCGGCGAGTTACCGGGCCTGTCTTGATGACGGCTGTACGGAGCAGGCAGAAACACAGCGGGTTACCTCCAACCTGGTGCAGACGCTAGTGCAGAACGTCCCGGGCATTGAGCTGGTCAGTGATCAGGGCAAGCCAGCAGTGCCAGGCGGGCTGGTGTATTTCTCCCATGTATTGACCAATACCGGTAATGGGCGCGACCAGTATCAGTTGTGTATTACCAATGTGGATAGCGACATTGATGCCTGGGCCGTTTACGCCGACGGCAACGGCGATGGCCAACCCGATGCGGGTGGTGCCTTGTTTACCCAGGCAGACGCGGATGGCTGCTGGGATAGCCGGACCCCGGAGATGATTTCCGGCGAAACGTTTTCGCTGGTGGTGGAAGCTGAATTGTCGGCGGGAACGGTGGCGGGCCAACAGCCGTCATTGCAGGTTCGGGCGCGCAGTGATGCGGATAACTCCCTGCTGGCCATCAATACGGATGAAGCGGATGTTATTGATGGCCCGGTGATTGAAGTGGTCAAGTCATTGAGCCAGGGGGAAGGCCGCTCCCCGGATGGGCCGATCACCGTCACCCTGGATTACCGTAACCCATCGGACCAGGCGGCCACCGATATCGTCATTGAAGATGTGCTGCCCACCGTTTCCGTGGATGGGGTGTCAGCAGGCATGACCTATGTGCCGGATTCCGCTCGCTGGACGTTTACCGGTAACACTCCACTCACGGACGACGGCGATGATGGCAATCAGGGCAATGCCCCTAACCTGATCCGTTATTGTGCCTACGATACGGATGCTGCCGAACCGGATTGCCAGGACCGAGTACAGGCGGTCGTGGCGCAGTTGCCGCCGGGCGGGGTCGGCACCCTCACGTTTGATGTCACTCTTGATGCGGGCTTGAGCGCCGGCGACCGGGTTCGTAATACCGGCCGTTTCCGCTATTCCAACGAAGCCGGCGATACCGATTTTGGTACGCCGTCTCCGTTCAGTACCAATGCCGTGAGCTATCGGGTTATTGACCGAGCGCTGGCGCCAGCGGTGGTGGCCAACAACAGTGAGAATGACAGCATTACCGGTAGCGATGATGTGAGCGATACCGGTAACCGTGTCGAGATTGCCAGTGCCGGGCAGGGTGGCACCGTGCTGTTCAACAACGTGATCTGGAATACCGGCGATGGTGAAGACCGTTTCGATATCACTATCGATGCTGCCAACGACCGTTCCGGAGCGGCTCTAGGCGACCCTTTCCCCCAGGGTACCGTTTTCCAGTTACTCAAGGGCGATGGCGCGACTCCGTTGGTGGATACCGATGGCAACGGCGTGCCTGACACCGGCTCGATCCCGCTGGTGGATCAAGGCGGCCAATGTCCGGCCCGTTTTGTCCGTGATGCCGGTAATGGTGTGTGCGGCGTGCGCGTTGTTCTGCAGGCTATCTTGCCCCCCAATGCGCTGGGAGGCCCTTTCCAGGTCACCAAGATTGCCAGCTCTGTCACTGACCCCCAGGTGCGTAACGCGGTGACCGATACCCTCATCAGCATTGTGACCAACAGTGTGGATCTCACCAATGATCAGCCGGTTAACGGTAGCGCCCCGGGTGAAGGGCCGGGGCCGGAAGCCTCGCCGGTGCGCAGCTTGTCCGTGGCGCCGGGTAATCACGGCACCTTTGTGTTGTACGTGAATAACACCGGCCCGCGGCAGGACAGCTACGACCTGCACGCCAGCAACAGCAATTTCAATCCGGGGCAATTGCCTGCGGGATGGACGGTGACTTTTTATCGTGACGGTGGGGCTGGTGACTGCAGTGCCAATGGCGTCGCCATTACCAACACCGGGCTGGTGCCGGCTGGTAGCCAGAGGCTGGTGTGTGCCCAGGTCTCGGTGCCGGAATCTGCCAGTGGAGGCGATACCTTGCCGCTGTATCTGCGTGCGTTGTCGCCGACCAGCAGTGCCAGCGACATCAAGCTGGATCAGGTGGTCGTGGTGGCGGGCCCGGCACTTTCCCTGCAGCCGGATCAGACCGGGCAGGTGGCGCCGGGCAGTAGTGTGCTCTACAGCCATCAGCTCATCAACACCGGTAATGTGGATTTGACCAATGTGCTGCTCAGTGGCGCCCCGGACAGAGCCAGTGATAATGGTTGGTCGGTTACCCTCTACGAGGACAGTAACGGCAATGGCCAATGGGATACGGCGGATACCCTGATTGTCGATGGCACTCCTCTGCAGACTGCCGGGGCGGATGGTGTGCTTGCCGTGGGCGAGAGCCTGTCCGTGTTTGCCCGGGTCTTTGCTCCGGCAACGGTCGGTTATGGCATTACCAACCTGAAGACGCTCACCGTCACGGCACAGGGTGCCGGGCAGACGGTGACAGGCACCGCCACGGATTCCACCACGACCAGCAATACCGATGTGGCGGTGACCAAGGAGCAGGCGCTGGATGCGGATTGCGATGGTGTGCCCGATGGTCCTGGCAGCTGTACTGCGGATGGCTGTTTCGTGTATACCCGTTTCAAGGCTGCGCCGGGAGAGCAATGCGTGATTTATCGTCTGACGGCGGCCAACACCAGCGCGCAGAGCATGTATGAAGTCACTATTAATGATCGCACCCAGTCGTTCACAACCATGCTGTCTTCCGCGACCCGTTGCCAGCTTCCCTCGGGGGATTGCAGCGCTGACGTGGTTGCACCAGCCGAAGGCGGTACCGGTGATGTGTCAGTGAATGTCGGTGAATTAAAAGCGGGCGAAATCGCCGTTCTTATTTTCGGGTTACGGGTGGAATAAAACGATGCAGACAACCGGACCGAAAAAAAATAAAGGCAAGCTGGTAGCCCGGCTGCTGGCGGTGCAGGTGATGATAGCCACGCTTTTTGTGGGCTTGTGCCTGTTAAGCGAAAAAGGGCAGGCCTCGCAAACCGGGGTCTGGTCCACCTCGGGATCAACGGCGCAAAGTGCCACAGGCGGGAGCGTAACCTCTGTCTCCGTGTCCGCGCCACCTGCCAGTACCAGTCTTAGTGGCTGGGAGTTACGAGGCGCTGCAACATTGAGCGCGCCAAATAATACCTCTTATGTTCCCAATGTCAGGAACAACGCCGGGCTCGAACTGCTTTTTGATCCCAATGGCAGCGGTAGTCGCCGAATTACGTTTACCTTTTCCAATCCTGTGACCGATCCAGTGCTGCATGTGGATCGGCTGGGGGGGTTCTCGTCTGGAACCAATAGTTCCGCATGGACCTTGAATACCAGCGCATCAAATGGTGCGCTTTCGCTGCAGCGTGTTTCTGGTGTCAGTCATTTTCGGGTAGAAAACAGTGAGCGTTTTTTGGGCTCCGTTAATCTCAGTGCCAGCAACTGGGATGGTGAATGTGATACCAGTGCTAGCGCCGGTGCGGCGTGTGGCAGTGTGCGTATCCGCGGAACCTTTACGACGCTGGTTTTTGATGTGCAAATGCAAGGCAACGGTGGCTCCGGGGATGCGGTAGAGCTGGCCTTTACCCTGAACCAGGATCTGGGGGATGCTCCGTCTTCCTATGGCCGGGCGATTCATGGCATAGGCCAGAGCGTGACGCGTTATCTGGGAAGCACTCCGCCGGATGATGATGCCAACGGCAACGAATACTCAAATCTGGCCAACACGGATGACAACACTGGCGCGGATGACGAAGGGGCGATCAGCAATATCAGTTTTACCAAGGGGGAATCCGCACAGCTGACGCTCGCCGTTAATGAGCCGACAGTAGGTTCCAGTTACCTGAATGCCTGGATCGACTGGAATGCTAATGGCGTGTTCGATAGCAGCGAGCAGGTCGCCACGGATCTGGTGAATAACGGTGCCGGTGACCAGGATAATAATGGGTCTACTGTGACGTTGGCGGTTGATGTACCTGCTAATGCGGCTTCGGGGGCGGCTCGGACCCGCCTGCGCTGGTCGTCTCAGTCCGGGCTGGCGGCCACCGGTGGTGCGGGTGACGGTGAAGTCGAAGATCACACGGTAAATGTGGCCTCGGCACCGTTAAGTTGTGATGCTGCTGTTACCAATTCCTTGCAGCTGAGTGGGTCTGCATTTCTTGATACTTCAACCAATGAGGTCACGCTGACCAGGGATACTGGCAATCAGTCCGGCTCTGCCTGGTCGGCAAACCGCATCAGTTTGCTTTCCGCTTTTTCCGTTGAGTTTTCTGTGTATCTGGGTACGAAGAATGCTTCGGGTGCGGATGGTATTGCCTTTGCTTTCCAGAATGATCCGGACGGGAGTTCGGCTGTAGGGAATTTCGGTGGCGCACTGGGTGTGGGCGGTCTGGAGCCGGCGGTCGCGGTGGAATTTGATACCTACCAGAATGGCTCTAATTACAACGATATCGGCAATGATCATACGATGATCTATAACCCGCTGAATTACAGTGACTCTGCCGGGGGCGGGGCGAGTAGCCGGTACAGTGAGGTGGTGGATCTGGGGAATATCGAAGATGGTGACTGGCATACGGTGCAACTGAACTGGGACCCGGTCAGTAATCAGCTTCAGTATTTCTTCGATGGCAGCCTGGTTACCGTGGTAACCCGTGATTTCCTGAATGATGTCTTTGGCGGTGATCCCAATGTGTTCTTCGGGTTTACCGCATCGACTGGCGGTTCCAGCAATCTCCAGAAGGTGTGTCTGATTGATGCACCGCCACAATCGCTGGTGGACTATGGTGACGCGCCCGCCAGCTACAAATTTCCTTCACATATCATTGTCGATGGCATTTATCTTGGTAACGGGGTGACTGAAGATGCCGGCAGCTATAACGATGCCAATGCCAGCGCAGATGGACTGGATGACGGGGTGATCTTCCCCTCTGTGCTGCCGAGTATCGATCCGATTACCGTGACTGTGGAAGGGGCTGGAGGGTATCTGCAAGCCTGGGTGGACTGGAATCAGGACGGGGATTTTGATGACGCCGGAGAACAGATCGCCGAGGACCTTCAGGACACCGATGGCGATGGGCAGATAGATATCATAGCGAGTGCGGCAACCGGCACAGTGAATGCCAATGATGTGATTACCCGTTTCCGTTGGTCTACCACGCCCTCTATCGATCCCTATGAAGGGGCGGATGATGGTGAGGTGGAGGATTACCAGGTGTCTACCCGGGCGGCGGTCAGCTGCCCGCAGGGATCCGAGGCTACCGGCGGCGGCATTGCCAGTGGTGGCGCCGGTGATTTTCGCGATGCGATCTATTGGCTGGATTGGTCCTGTGGTGCTCGCAATAACTACCAGGCCGGGGAAATTGTTCGCAAGAGCTGGGTGTTTGGTCCGGTGGAAATTCGCGCCACGCTGGACAACCTGACTGATGCGGTCAATGTCTATAACACCGGCAGCTGGTCTGGCGACCGCCTGGATGATCTTTATCAGGGCGTGAACCCCATCGGGTTGTCCAACACCAACGGGCTGGCGCCAGCGTTTGATATTGATTGGCAGGTTTACCTCAATGGTCAGCGGGTGCCGGCCGACATCATTGCGGCTGATGCGGAAGACACCGATCAGAACGAAAGCCTCACATGGGAAACCGATGGCCAGCCCTGGGAAATTTTCTCGGTGTCGCCTGCGTCGGACTTGAAGGTGCGCTTTGAAAATGCCAATCAGCGCATGGTGTTGACCACCGGCGACTTGCCCATTGGGACCGGCACGGTTCTGGGCTTAACCGAAGATGCCCGTCGCACCTCTCATATCGTGAATGGCTCTGGTGTCCAGGCGGTCGCGTTCGGGGTTTTCCTGCAGGTGGATCATGGTGATATTGCCGGTGGTTACCCGCAAAGCGGCGGCCATGTGTCGCGCAGGGACGCCACCGGTGGCAGCAAGCCCCAGACGGATACGGATGTGAATACACTCACCGTAGCCACCTTGCAGCCTGCTGTTCCTTACCTGGGGGATACCGGCCCGGACCCGGAAGATGCCGACCAGAACTCGGCCAACGCGGATGCGGATGGTCCGGAAGAAGACGGTGTCAGTTTTTCCCCACTGATTCCCGGCGGTAACGCGGTGATCTCGATCACTCTGACAGAACAGACTGCAGGCACCAATTTCGTGCAAGGCTGGATCGACTGGAATCGGGATAACGATTTTGACGATGCCAGTGAGCAGGTGGCTCTGAATGTGCGCGACAACGATACCCAGGACAGTAATCCGGCTAACGGCACCATTGAGCTGAGCGTATTCGTTCCGCCCGGTGCCTTTATCGGTGATACCTATGCCCGCTTCCGTCTGTCCAGCACGCCGGACGTGGCCGCTGGCGGTCAGGTGGTGTTCGATGGTGAAGTGGAGGATTACAAGGTCTCCGTGGCCTCGGCCAATACGGCGGGGACGCTCTCGGGGTGGGTGTTCGAGGATAATGGTACCGGTGCGGTGGCGCACGATGGTGACAAGGGGGATGACGAACCCGGGCTGGCCAATCTGCCTGTGCGTCTCTACCACGATGCGGATCACGATGGTGTGTGCGCACAGACGGATACGGTGCTGGCGGAGACCACCACGGACGGCGATGGGGCCTGGGCATTGACCCCGCCGTTAGCGGATGTGGGTAAGGCTGCCTGTCTGCTGGTCCAGACACCCAACGGCTATCAGTCGATCAGCGAAAATGCGGGCGCCGGTGGTGCAAGCCTTGCCGTTGGTGCTGCCGATGACGACACCATGACATTATCGGTGCCGTCCAGCGGCACCGTCTGGAGTGACATTCTGTTTGGCGATGTGGGGCTGCCGGTGCTGGAACCGGATCGCCAGGGGGTTGTGGATGCGGGCAGCAGCCTGTTCTACGAGCATCGTTTTACCGCTCGCACTGCCGGGACTGTGGACTTCACTCTTGGGGCGGCTGACACGGTACCCGCTGCCCCGGCCTGGACGGACACGCTCTATCGGGACAGTAACTGTAATGGTGTTCTGGATAGCGGGGAGGCCGCTCAGCCGGTGACCGGCGTTGCCGTGCAGGCCGGCGATAGCGTTTGCCTGCTGGTGAAAGTCTTTGCGCCGGCGGATGCGCCTCTGGATGCGCTGCATTCCCGGCCCTTGTTGGCGTCTCAGGCGTTTACGGGGACCGGTTTGCAGGCGCAGGTGCAGGTGCGCGATACCACCCGTCTTTCTGCAGGCAAGTTGCGGCTTGAAAAACAGGTGCGCAACATCGGGCCGGACGGCGTACAGGGCACGGCGGATGATGTGGACAGCAGTGATGGCACGGCAAACCAGGCCGCCCCTGGAGACGTGCTCCGTTACCGCCTGATCTTCAGCAATCAGGGCGCCAAGGCGTTGGCCGAGGTAACGGTGAACGACAGCACGCCCGCATTCAGCGCCCTGAATGCGGCGGCTGTGTGCCCGGCCGCGCTGCCGGACGATCTGTCTGGCTGTAGCCTGAGTACGCCGGATGGCAGCAACGGGCCGGGTTATGAGGGGGCGCTGCAGTGGTTGTTCTCCGGGCAGTTATTGCCGGGGAATCAAGGGGTTGTCCGCTACGATGTGCGGGTGAATCCGTAGCGGATTTGGCCACGGCGATCCATCCGTCGGTAACCTATCTGCCACGGGGAGACCGTGGTAGAATGCCGCAACCGGGCGCGCAGGCTCCCGGTTTTTTTGTGGCTGTCTGGCAGGAACAATGGATTTCAGTTTATTGATCAAGGCGCTTTGTCTGGTGTTGATCATAGAAGGCCTTCCGCTGTTTCTGGCGCCTATGCGTGCGCGCCAGGCAGCACTTCAGGTGGCGCGTCTGGATAGTCGCCTGCTGCGAATTATGGGGCTGGTGCTCATGGTATTGGGTGCGGGCCTGTTATTACTGATGCGGTCGTAAATGATGAATCAGGAAGAACAGTGGCTACTGCCCGACGGGGTAGAAGAAGTCCTCCCGGGTCGCGCCCGGGCCATCGAGCAGCTGCGTCGTCAGACGCTGGATCTGTATCAGCGCTGGGGCTATGAACTTGTCTTTCCGCCGTTGATCGAGTTCATGGAATCCCTGCTGAACGGCGGTGGCCGTGATCTGGAGCGGGAAACCTTCAAGATTACCGACCAGCTCACCGGGCGCCTGATGGGTGTCCGTGCGGATATTACTCCGCAAGTGGCGCGTATGGATGCCCACAGTCTGCGCCGCAATGCTCCTTCCCGCCTTTGTTACTGCTCCAGCGCCCTGCGTACCCGCCCGATTGTGGCCGGTGGCACGCGCCTGCCTTATCAGCTGGGCGTGGAGCTGTTCGGTCATTCTGGCACCGACAGTGACCTGGAAGTGATCTCGCTGCTGCTGGAAACGCTGACCCTGTCAGGTGTGGACCATCATGTGGTGTTGGATCTGGGGCACGTGGGGTTGTTCCGTGGCCTGCTCGACAGCTGTGACTTGAGTGACAGTCAGCAGAGCCAGCTGGAAGACATTTATGTCCGCAAGGCGCGGGTAGAGCTGGACACCTTCATTGCCAGCCATGATATGCCCGCCGCTGCCGGTAAAGCCCTGGCAGCCTTGCCCTGGTTGGCGGGCGGCGTGGACGTGCTGACCGAAGCACGGGCGCTGCTGTCGCCTTTCCCGGGTGCTATGGCGGCACTGGATGAGTTGGCCGTGCTGGTCGATGTGCTGGGTGCCCGCGGTGTGCAGTTGCACCTGGATCTGGGTGAGCTGCGCGGCTACCACTATCACACCGGTTGCGTGTTTGCGGCGTACCTGCCCGGTGAGAGTGAGCCGGTGGCCAAGGGCGGTCGTTACGACCACATTGGCGAAGTCTTTGGCCGGGCCCGTCCGGCCACCGGCTTCAGTGCAGATTTGAAGATGCTGGCGGAGCGGGCGGAATCTGCCGCGCTCACCGGTATTCTGGCGGAAGGTTCGCTGCAGGACGCCACCTTTGCGACCACCGTTGCCGCCCTGCGTGAGCAGGGTGAGCGCGTGGTGCTGGCCTTGCCCGGCGCCGATAATGACCCGGCCGAGCTGGGATGCCAGCGTCGCCTGGTCGCCCAGGCCGATGGCTGGGTTGTGACCGACCTTTAAACCGAATTTCCTTTTTCCTGAACAGATGGCAGCAAGCAATCATGGGTAAGAACGTAGTCATTCTCGGCACCCAGTGGGGTGATGAAGGCAAAGGCAAGATCGTCGATCTGCTGACCGATCAGGCCTCACTGGTGGCCCGCTTTCAGGGCGGCCATAACGCCGGCCATACCCTGGTGATCGATGGCAAGAAGACGGTCCTGCACCTGATTCCGTCAGGCATTCTTCGTGAAGATGTGCAGTGCCTGATCGGTAACGGCGTGGTGCTTTCCCTGGAGGCTTTGCTCAAGGAAATCGGTGGCCTGGAAGATCAGGGTGTGCCGGTACGCGAGCGCCTGCGTCTGTCGGCGGCCTGCCCGCTGATCCTGCCTGTGCACGTGGCACTGGATCAGGCCCGCGAAGCGGCCCGAGGCAACAAGAAAATCGGCACCACCGGCCGTGGCATCGGCCCTGCCTATGAAGACAAGGTGGCTCGCCGGGGCCTGCGCCTGGGTGATGTGTACCAGCGTGAGTTGTTTGCCGCCAAGCTGGGCGAAGTGATGGATTACCACAACTTCGTTCTGCGCAGCTACTACAATGCCGAGCCGGTGGATTTCCAGAAAACCCTGGATGAAACCCTGCAGCTGGGCGAAGACGTGCGCAGCATGGTCACCGATGTGACTGCTGTGCTGCACGGTGCCCGCGAGCGCGGCGAAAACATCATGTTCGAGGGCGCCCAGGGCACCCTGCTGGATATCGACCACGGTACCTACCCGTACGTGACCAGTTCCAACACCACTGCCGGTGGCACTGCCACCGGTACCGGGTTCGGCCCGCTATACCTGGACTACGTGCTGGGTATTACCAAGGCCTACACCACCCGGGTGGGCAGCGGTCCGTTCCCCACCGAGCTGTTTGACGAAAATGGCCGTTACCTGGCCGAGAAAGGTCACGAGTTCGGTTCCACCACCGGCCGCGCCCGTCGCTGTGGCTGGTTCGATGCGGTGGCGCTGAAACGCTCCATCCAGATCAATTCCATCACCGGCCTGTGCCTGACCAAGCTGGACGTGCTGGACGGCCTGGAGGAAATCAACATCTGTGTGGGCTATCAGGATGCGGCCGGCCACTCGCTGGAGTGCGCCTGGGATGCGGACAGCTACGAAGAAGTGAAGCCGGTTTACGAGAGCCTGCCGGGCTGGAGTGAATCCACCCTGGGCGTGAAGTCGGAAGACGATCTGCCGGCCAACGCCAAGGCTTACCTGCAGCGCATCGAGGAAATCACCGGCGCGCCCATCGATATTATTTCCACTGGCCCGGACCGGGTGGAAACCATCATCAAGCGGCACCCGTTCGCGTAACGCGCTTGCGTAAGATAAGAGAACGGAAAAGGGTGACTTCGGTTGCCCTTTTTTTATGGTGTATGCTCTTTATGCAGGTGCCTGTCAGCACATAATTGAAGCTTGTTCACAAAACACGAAGCTGTCGATTTCCTGTGATCAAAATGAAACAAAACCCCGGTTAGATGGTGCCTCGTTCATTCATCGAATATCGGGGATTTTTCATGTCCAAACGCATTTTGCGGGTGGCGCTGACTGGCCTTGCAGTAGGGGTCGTTACTGCTGCTCATGGCGCCAGCGTGTCCGTACCCTCTTATCAGATATCCAGCCAGTGGTTTGCTGATGGCCAGTCTCAGGTTGCTGAGAAAATGGCTCAGGAACGCCATGACGTAAAAGCTAAAAATGTGATCCTGTTTGTGGGTGACGGCATGGGGATTTCTACCCTCACCGCTGCGCGAATCCTGCAAGGGCAGCTGGATGGCAGTGATGGGGAAGAAAATCTGTTGTCTTTCGAGCAGTTTCCCTACAGCGCGCTGGTCAAAACCTATAACACCAACCAGCAGACCCCGGATTCCGCCGGCACGATGACCGCCATGATGAGTGGTATCAAGAATAAAGCGGGCATGATCAATATCAGCAGCGATGGCCTGCGCGGTGATTGCGCCTCGTCCCAGGGCAACGAGCTGTACACCTTTCTAGACCTGATGGAAGCCACCGGTCGGTCAACCGGGGTGGTGAGCACTGCCCGGGTCACTCACGCCACGCCAGCCGCCACTTATGCCCAGGTTCCGGAGCGTAACTGGGAATCCGATGACAGCCTTACCGATGAGGCGAAAGCCAATGGCTGCAAGGATATTGCTGATCAGTTGGTGTCCTACGATTTAGGCGACGGTATTGATGTAGTGCTGGGGGGAGGGCGGCGCCATTTCCTTCCCGCTGCCGATGGAGGCAAGCGTGCGGACAGCCGTGACCTGACACAGGAATGGCTGGACCGTTATGAGAATTCGGATAGCACCGCCCTGTATGTAGAAACCGGTAATGAACTGGCCACGGCAGATCTGGCCAATGCCGATAAGCTAATGGGGTTGTTCACTTCTTCGCACATGAGTTACGACGCAGACCGGCAGGCCAGTGGTGCGGATGAGCCCACCGTTGGCAACATGGCTGTCGCGGCTGTAGACGTGTTGGAAAAAAATGAAGAAGGCTATTTTCTAATGGTGGAAAGCGGCCGTATTGACCACGCCCACCATGCCGGCAATGCCTACAATGCCTTGCACGATGCAGTGGCATTTTCCGACGCGGTTCAGGCTGTGGTCGACAAGGTGGATTTGGATGACACCCTGATTCTGGTGACGGCTGACCATAGCCATGTCTTTACCATTGCGGGCTACCCGACTAAAGGCAACCCCATTCTGGGCAAAGTCGTCACCAATGATGGCGCGGGCGCTCCGGAAGCGGCTCCCACGGGTGATTCAGACGGCAACGCTTACACTACGCTGGGTTATACCAACGGCCTTGGCTATGCGGATTTGGGCGCGGAAACCGATGCCGATGCACGTTATGCCAGCGCGCCCCTGAGTGGTCGTCAGGATCTGAGCGGTGTGGATACGGAAACGCCGGGTTATCACCAGGAAGCACTGGTGCCCATGGGATCTGAAACCCATGCGGGTGAAGACATTTCCCTGCACGCTATCGGCGCTGATTCCTGGCTGGTTCAGGGTAACGTGGAGCAGAACACCTTGTTCCATATCATGACCCGCGCCACCGCGCTGACCCCGGCCGAATAAAAGGAGCATGACAATGAAAATGAAATATCTGGTTCTGGCAATCTCGGCCTCGGTACTGCTCTACGGTTGTGGTGGCAGCGATAGTGATGATGGTGGCACTGCGGGTGGCGACACTGGCGGAGGCAGTCCGCTGTCCTTCAGTAGTGATCAGCTTTCTAGTGAGTGGTACACCGAAGCTGAAGCGAAGGTGGATGCTGCCGCCGAGCGAAAGGTCGTTAACGCTGCGGGTGCGGCGAAAAATGTGATCCTCTTTGTGGGCGATGGTATGGGTATTTCTACCGTCACCGCCGCGCGAATCCTGGCAGGGCAAATGCAGGGGCTTGACGGTGAAGAGTACCAACTCAGCTTTGAAAGAATGCCCTTTACCGGTTTGGTGAAAACGTACAATACCAACCAGCAGACCCCGGATTCGGCGGGCACCATGACGGCCATGATGAGCGGTGTAAAAACCAAAGCTGGCGTGCTCGGTGTCAGTGAGGAAGTGGTGCGGGCTGATTGTGCTTCCAGTCAGGGAAAGGAGCTGGTGACTGCTCTGGAGCTGGCGGAAGATATGGGCAAAAGCACGGGGGTCATCTCTACTGCGCGCATTACCCATGCCACTCCGGCAGCAACCTATGCGAAAAGCCCGGAGCGTAACTGGGAATCGGATGATGGGTTGACGGCAGAAGCTGCCACCAGTGGTTGTAAGGATATCGCCGATCAGCTGGTCTCGTTTGATATTGGCGATGGCATTGATGTGGTGATGGGGGGCGGTCGCCGTCATTTTATTTCGGATGTCGATGGCGGTAAGCGTACTGATGGCCGAGATCTGACTGCGGAATGGAAAACCGCACACCCGTCCGGTTCCTATGTGGAAACCGGTGCCGAGCTTAATGCGGTGGATGCCGCCACGGTGGGGCAGGTGCTGGGCTTGTTTACCAGTAGCCACATGAGCTACGACGCAGACCGAACCGCGAACGCCAAGGATGAGCCCTCGCTGACAGAGATGACGGAAAAAAGTATCGATGTGCTTTCCCGGAATGAGGACGGGTATTTCCTGATGGTGGAGTCCGGGCGTATTGATCACGGTCACCATGCCGGCAGCGCCTATAACGCGTTGACTGATGCGGTGGAGTTTTCTAATGCGGTGCAGGCTGCCATGGACAAGACCAGTGCGGAAGACACCTTGATAATCGTTACCGCCGACCACAGCCATGTGTTCACTATTGCGGGTTACCCCACTCGGGGGAATCCGATTCTCGGTAAGGTCGTGACCAATAATGGCAGCGGTGAGCCGGAAAGCACCCCGACGCTGGCATCAGACAATATGCCTTATACCACGCTCGGTTATACCAACGGCTTGGGTTTTGCCGACCTGGGGAATGAAACTGACGCTGACGCGGTTTATGGCGGTGCCCCGAATGCTGGCCGCAAGGATTTGACGGCGGTGGACACCGAGGCTTCCGGTTATCACCAGGAAGCGCTGGTGCCATTGGGTAGCGAGACCCATGCCGGGGAAGATGTCGGTGTTTGGGCACGAGGCCCGGGGGCGCATCTGTTGACGGGGACCAATGAGCAAAGCCTGATCTTCCATGTCATGGCTCACGCTGGTGGCTTGCTGCCGAAATAGTCTTTCCCTGCAAGATTCACGGGCGCCCGCCAGGGTGCCCGTTTTTTATGGAGTGAAAAAATGAAAATTCTATGGGCCTTGGTCAGTTTGATGTTGGCGGGTGAGGTTTGCGCACAATGTGTTGACGGTTCCCTTCAGGGAGAAGGGCAGGTGCTGCATGCCCGCTATCAGGTTTTTTCGGAAGAAGGTCGTCACCAGGTGGATTTTTATCGTTCCGGCAATCAGGTGGCCTGGCAGCGTGGGGATGTGATCAGCGTCTGGAAGAAAGAGGCAGAAAGTGCATCGCTGCTGCGTTCTTTTCCCGGCTATGAGCGTTCCATCTGGTATCCGGCAGGCGATCTGAGGGCGTTGGGAAAAGAAACCCGTTGGCAGGGGGTGACTGGCTGGCCGCAGCCTGAAGACGCGGGTTTTGCCCGAGTGGAAGGCGGTGATGCCGTGGTGCTGGGGTGCCCGGTGCAGGCATATCAGAATGTGGAGTATGGCCAGGTGCTGTGGCTGGAGCGGGTAGGCGTGCCTGCCCGGGTGGCGGATAGGACCCAGCAATGGCAGCTGGTGTCTCTTCAGCGAGAATCAATGAGTGATACGTTTGATCGGTGGAGAAAATGGCCCAGTACCGATTTCGCTGATATTGGCGACAATGAAGCCGATCCTTTCCTGCGGAAAATGATTGCGTTGGGGTTTGTCGAGCATGGCGCCAGTGGTTTCTACCAGGCAGACGGTAAGCCGATGCAGGGGGGGCCGCACCACCACTGAGTGTGGTGGTGTTTACTTGCGGCGGGTAATCACAATCAGTGCCAGGGTGACGCCGACCACGGCGATGGGGAAAAACAGCAGGTAGCGTTTGCGGCGGGCTTCTTTCTCCCGGTGAGCGTCGGCCTGCTGAATGGCCGGGTGGACAGATTCGGGGCTTTGCGCCGAATTGCCTGGGTCGGCGTAGGTGGCCACGGGAGCCAGGGCCAGGCCACAGGCCAGCACAAGTGCAGCGATCACGGGGCGAAGGAGTGTCATATGGACCTGCGCTATCAGTGATTGGGGGTTGGGCAGGGCCCGAAACGAAAAAGGGCCCCCGTCTGGGAGCCCTCTTTCTTAATTGGTGCCGAGGAGAGGACTTGAACCTCCACGCCCTTGCGAGCACTAGCACCTGAAGCTAGCGTGTCTACCAATTTCACCACCTCGGCTTCGCTATGCGTGGGCTAAATTTATTAGCCGTTCATCGCGAAAGCGGGTGCATTCTAGTATATGATGGGCCAATGTCAAATTCCTTTTCGAAAAAATCTTCGATGACCTCAAAAAAACGCTATAGCGATCCCCATGCCGACCGAGAGGCGGAAAAGTACGAAAACCCTGTTCCCAGCCGGGAGCTGATTCTGGATGTGCTCAATGATCAGGGTAAGCCCCTGTCGTTTGAGCTGCTGGCACAGCTGCTGGAAGTGGATGAAGAGGGCGAAGTCGGGCTGGATCGCCGTATCAAGGCCATGCTCCGTGATGCCCAGCTGGTTCAGAACCGCAACGGCAAGGTTGGCGTGGTGTCCAAAATGGATCTGATCGCCGGTCGGGTACAGGGCCATAAAGATGGCTTTGGGTTCCTGATTCCGGACGACAAGACCCAGGGAGACCTGTTTCTCGCCCCCCGGCAGATGGAAAACGTCATGGACGGGGACCGGGTGCTGGTCAGCAATGCGGGCTATAACCGCTTTGGCAAGAAAGAAGCCCGGATCGTCGAAATCACCGAACGTGTGTCCACGGAAGTGATTGGCCGCTATTCCCAGGAAGCGGGGATCAGCTTTATCGAGCCGGAAAACCGCCGCATCACCAAAGAAGTCCTGATCGAGGACAAGAACGGCATCAAGCCAAACCCCGGCGACCATGTTCGCGCCACTATTACCCAGTACCCCAGCCGCGATCACCATGTGCTGGTGCGCCTGGAAGAGATTATTGCCACCCCGGATGAAGCCGGCATGGAAGTAGAAGTGGCGCTACGCCGCTTTGAAATTCCCCATGTCTGGCCGGAAGGCGTGGAAGCCGCCGCCGAAAAATTTGCTGATAAGGTTCCCCATAAGCCCAAGGCACACCGGGTGGATTTGCGCGATTTGCCGCTGGTGACCATTGATGACGAAACCGCCCGTGATTTCGATGATGCGGTTTATGTAGAGCGTCGTCCCCGTGGTGGCTGGCGTCTGATCGTGGCCATCGCCGATGTGAGCCATTATGTGCACCCCGGCTCCGAGCTGGATCAGGAAGCGGCCAAACGCGGTAACTCCGTGTATTTCCCCAATCGGGTCATTCCGATGCTGCCGGAAGCGCTGTCCAACGGGCTATGTTCACTGAACCCCCATGTGGACCGCCTGTGTCTGTACTGCGACATGAAGATTTCTGCCAACGGTCGTCTCACCCGGTTTATTTTCCGTGAAGGGGTGATGCGCTCGCGGCACCGTCTGACCTACAACAAGGTCGGCGCGATCATCGAAGAGCCGGAATCCAAGCTGGCGCAGGATACTGTGGCCAGCCTGGACGATGAGTCCCTGGACATGATCTGGTCATTCCACGAAATGTTCCTGGCCCTGCGCCGTCGTCGCGCAGAGCGCGGTGCCATCGATTTCGACAGCGATGACACCCGCATCATTTACGACGAGAATAAAAAGATTGAAGCCATTGTGCCGGTGCAGCGCAATGTGGCGCATATCATGATTGAGGAGGCCATGCTGGCCGCCAATATCTGTTCCGCCAAATTGCTGGAAAAAGCCGGTGTACCGGCGCTTTACCGTAACCATGAGCCTCCCAAGGAAGAGCGCCTGAGCAAGTTGCAGCAATTCCTGGGTGGGTTGGGCTTGAGTATTGCTTGGTCGGAAGGGGCGGCGCCAAAGCCGTATGTCTTCCAGGACCTGCGCGAAGAAATTCTGGAACGCCCGGATCGCAACGTGATCCAGACCATGATGTTGCGCACCATGAGCCAGGCCAAGTACGAGGCCGAGAACAAGGGCCACTTTGGGTTGGCGTACAAGGCCTACACCCATTTCACTTCGCCGATTCGCCGTTACCCGGATTTATTGGTGCACCGCGCCATCCGCTTCCTGATTCGCAGCAATGGTGAGCCGAACCACGTGGACAACCCGGGCAACTTGCCGGAAATTCCGCGTCAGAAAATCCTGCCTTATAACCAGGCGGATATGGTGGCCATTGGTGAGCAGTGCTCCATGACTGAGCGGCGGGCGGATGAGGCCACCCGTGATGTGGTGTCCTGGCTCAAATGCCAGTTCATGGAGGCACACCTGGGGCAGGTGTTTGAGGGTGCCATCAGTGGTGTGGCCAGTTTTGGGTTGTTCGTGCAGCTTAGTGATCTGCATATTGATGGCTTAGTGCATGTGGCGAACCTGGATAGCGACTACTACCACTTTGACGAAGTGAGCCTTACTCTCACCGGTGAAAGTACTGGTCGCCAGTTCGGGTTGGGCGATGCGGTCACAGTCTGTGTGGCGGCGGTGCACACGGAAGACCGTAAGATTGACTTGCAGTTGGAGTCCTTTACCCCCAGCGGCAAAGGCCGGCCCAAAGCCGCCAGCAAGAAGAAACCGTCCGGCGGCAGAGGCCGAGGGGGGCGTTCTGGGAATGCCGGCAAGGCAGAGTCGGGCCAGTCCGAACGGGAAAAGTTGGCGAAGGGCGATATCCCCAAAGCTAAGGCTAAGGCTAAGGCCAAGCGCAAGGGCCCGCCCCGCGGTAAAAAGGCCGCGCGCCGCACCAAAAAAAGCTAACGGCATTGCCCGTAGGCGCGGAGCTTGAGTCGTGGACGGAGTGCCTTGATGGCATTAATGCGCGGTTTAAGCGCCGTTCCTGCCTTTTGATTCCATTCCCACGACGTATCTCGTGGTTGCTGCGTAGTGCGTTTAGTGTGCAGGGCTCGTTATGAATAAACCCCTAATGTATTCCGGCTTCCATGCGGTGGAGGCGCTGTTGCGCCATCGGCCGGAGGCCGTGCTGGAGCTGTTCGTTCAGGATACCCGGGCCGACCGGGATGATCCGCGTCTGGCTGCTCTGATGCAGGCAGCAAAAGGTTTCGGTATCGCTATCCAGCGAGCTCGGCGCGAGGTGCTTGAAAAGCACGCAGGGCCCCAGAATCAGGGCATCGTGGCGCGGGCGCGACCCCGTCGTCCTTTGGATGAAAGCGCGTTGTTGCAGTGGCTGGACGGCAAGCCGGCCAAGCCGTTGCTGCTGGTTCTGGAAAACGTTACCGATCCGCATAATCTCGGCGCCTGCCTGCGCAGTGCGGATGCTGCAGGGGTTCAGGCAGTGATTGTGCCGCGTCGTAATGCGGCAGGCCTGACGCCGGTGGCATGTCGCACCGCGGTTGGGGCAGCGGAGAGCCTGGCGTATTACGAGATTGGTAATTTGGCTAGCCTGCTGGACCAGTTGCGCGATCGAGGGGTTTGGGTGGTTGGCACGGCTTTAGAAGAACGAAGTGAGTCCCTGTTTACCTTCCAGGCCCCGGAATCCCTGGCCGTGGTGATGGGGGCTGAAGGGAGTGGGTTAAAGCGTCTGACCCGTGACAAGTGCGACCAGTTATTGGAGATACCCATGGCTGGGGAGGTGCAGAGCCTCAATGTGTCCGTTGCCACTGGGGTTATGCTGTTTCAGGTGCGGGCTCAACGCAGCGTGGAATGACGCAGTAAGTTGCTGCCGGTAACGCTCCGGCGGCGCGCCCTCCCGATTCACAACCATTTTTTGTTGCCGCAGCCTCGCTCACAGTGTGTATAGCCGTGTCTCGTTATTGTTTTTCCCTCTTATTTCAGGGGGTTACGGTCGCCCTCGGGTTTTGTATGCGTGTGTAAAGTCGGGTTTTATCCACGCATGTGTTCGTGGTGACTAGAGTGCAATGGATATGTCTTGAGATTGCCCCCTGCAATAGGATAGAATCGCGCGCTTCCTGCGTCTCCCCCCGGTTTCGGGCCGGGATGCAGGTCTCCTTGCTTCACCGTGCGTTGATTGTGATCACGGCGGGAAGCTGAATTGGCGTCGTGAGGCGTCGCAACCGTAAGGAGCTAACATGCGTCATTACGAAGTTGTGTTTCTGGTTCATCCGGACCAGAGCGAGCAGGTGTCTGCTATGGTCGAGCGCTACAGCGCGATCGTGACCGACGGCAAAGGCACTATCCACCGTGTTGAAGATTGGGGCCGTCGTCAGCTGGCTTACCCGATCAACAAGATCCACAAAGCTCACTATGTGATGCTGAACATCGAATGTGACGGCGAGACCCTGGGCGAGCTGGAAAACACTTTCCGCTTTAACGATGCCGTAATCCGTCACCTCGTAATTCGTCGCGACAACGCTATTACTGAGCCGTCGCCGCTGGCGAAGCATGACGAGAAGGAAGGGGCTGCCAGCTAACTTTGGAAAGCAACCACTGCGAACTCACTGGTGTGATCGTCACCTTGGAAAAGGTGGCCCTGACTCCAGCCGGAGTGCCCCGCCAGAGAATCTGGTTGGAGCATCGCTCTCGGCAACTGGAAGACGGACATCCCCGTGAAGTCCAGGCCCGCATTGCCGTTATTCTGGCAGGTGGGATGACCCAGCAGGCCGCAGGCCTGAAAGAGGGTCAGCGAATCAAGGTAATCGGATGCCTCAGCCGCGCCGGTTACAAGGGAGACGCCCGGGACCGTTTGCAATTGCTTGCCCAAACGCTGCAAAGCCTTAACTAAGGATTCGACAGGAGATTATCCAATGGCCCGTTTTTATCGCCGCCGCAAGTTCTGCCGCTTTACTGCGGAAGGTGTTGAGTACATCGATTACAAAGATCTCGACACCCTGAAAGCCTACATCACCGAGACTGGCAAGATCGTGCCCAGCCGTATCACCGGCACCAAGGCACGCTACCAGCGTCAGCTGGCCTCTGCTATTAAGCAGGCTCGCTTCCTGGCGCTGCTGCCGTACTCTGACAGCCACGACAATTAAGCCGAGGGGACCATCATGCAAGTGATCCTGCTGGAAACGATCAAGAACCTGGGCGATTTGGGCGCAGTTGTAGACGTACGTTCTGGTTACGGCCGTAACTTCCTGATCCCGCAAGGCAAAGCGCTGCCTGCCACCAAAGCCAATTTGGCTGAAGTGGAACAGCGTCGTGCTGAGCTGGAAAAGCACGCTGCACAGCAGCTGGGTGCTGCCCAGGAACGCGCCGAGAAGCTGAACGAAACCACCGTTTCCATCGCCGCTAAAGCTGGTGACGAAGGCAAGCTGTTTGGTTCTGTGGGCACCCGCGACATCGCGGAAGCCATTTCTTCTTCCACTGGCGTGGATGTTGAAAAAGCAGAAGTGAAGCTGCCTCATGGTGCGTTGCGCACCACCGGTGAGTTCGAAATTGACCTGGCGTTGCACGCCGAGGTCACTGTGGCCATCAAGCTGGCTGTGGTTCCTGCCGAGTAATCGACAGAACTGACAACCGGTTTGCCCCTGCGGGGGTGCGGTGACAGAATCAGGGCATTGTCTGAAAGGACAGTGCCCTTTTTAATGGTAGCTACAAGCAGAAAACTGCAACGCGACCAGAATGCCTCTTAAGTTTGGATGCCAGCCGCCGCGCCTAGCGTTTGGGCATGGATAAGGCCTTTCAAATGATTATGCCTTCTTTCTTGTTATGGTTTGTAGCTTGTAGCTCAAAACTTGGCTGTAGTTATTGCTATGAATGAACCCATGTCGCTGGACAAACATCTGCCTGAAAACCTGCGTATTCCCCCCAACTCTGTGGAGGCGGAGCAGGCGGTGCTGGGTGGTTTGCTGCTCAATAACAGCGCCTGGGATGATGTGGCCGAGCGCGTTGGCGCGAGGGACTTTTACCGTAAGGAGCATCGCCAGATTTTCGAGGTGATTGCCCAGCTGGTGGAAGAAGAAAACCCCAGTGACCTGGTTACCGTCTCCCAGGCGCTGAATAACCTGGGCCAGTTGGAATCCATCGGCGGCATGACCTACCTGTCTGAGTTGGCCCGCAACACTCCCAGTGCGGCTAACATTACCGCCTATTCGGATATTGTCCGTGAGCGCAGCATCCTGCGGCAGTTGATCAATGTGTCCCACAAGGTGGCAGACAGCGCGTTTAATACAGAGGGCCGCAAGTCACTGGAAATTCTTGATGAAGCGGAATCCTCCATCTTCAAGATTGCTGAGCAGCAGAAAAAAGGCGATGGCCCGCAGAACATCAAATCAGTGCTTAAAAAAGCAGTGGATCGGATTGATGAGCTGTACAAAACGAAGAGCTCACTTACCGGCCTGACGTCTGGTTTTGAAGAGTTGGATAAAATGACCGGGGGCCTGCAGCCGGCGGACATGATCGTGGTTGCGGGCCGGCCTTCCATGGGTAAGACCACCTTTGCCATGAACCTGTGTGAAAACGTGGCGATCAAGAGTAACAAGCCCGTGCTGGTGTTCTCCATGGAAATGCCGGCGGAGTCCATCGTAATGCGGATGTTGTCCTCGCTGGGCCGCATCAATCAGGGGGCAATTCGTTCCGGTAATCTGGAAAAGGATGATTGGCCGCGCATTACGTCTGCCATTCACATGCTCAGTGAGCAACGCTTTTTTATTGATGATACCCCGGCACTGAGCCCGCTGGAGATGCGTGCCCGTGCTCGTCGGGTAGCGCGCGAATGTGGCGGTGAGCTGGGCCTGATCATGGTCGATTACCTGCAGCTGATGCAGGTGCCTGGGGTGGAAAACCGGGTGAACGAAATCTCGGAAATTTCCCGCTCCCTAAAAGGGATCGCTAAGGAGCTGAATTGCCCGGTGCTGGCGCTCTCCCAGTTGAACCGCTCGCTGGAACAACGCCCCAACAAACGCCCGGTCATGTCGGATCTGCGTGAATCCGGGGCGATTGAGCAGGATGCGGATTTGATCGTTTTTCTGTATCGCGACGAGGTGTATAACAAGGACACTAATGAGCGCGGTGTCGCCGAAATTATTATCGGCAAACAGCGTAATGGTCCTATCGGCACCGTACGCCTCGCCTTCCGTGGTGAGTTCACCCGTTTCGATGACCTGGCCCCGGAATATTATGCGCAGTTGGCCGCAGGGGATGAATAAAATGCAGAATGAAGGCGGTTGGATGCAGAATGCGCCGTCGGTTTTTTTAAAGGTTAACCGTCTGCCGCTAGGCGCCGAGCTGCAATTTTTATGAGAGGCACACGCGTAGAAATTCGCCCTGCCGCACTGAGGCACAATGCGCGTCGGGCTGTGGAGCTGGCCGGTGAGGCTCAGGTGTTTGCCATGGTTAAGGCTAATGGCTATGGCCATGGGTTGCTGTTAGCGGCAGAGGCCATACACGAGAGTGTGTCGGGTTTGGGCGTGGCAGTGCTGGAGGAGGCGAGGGCGTTGCGCGAGAACGGCATAACCTTGCCAATACTGGTTGCCGAAGGATTCTTCGATGACAAAGAGCTACAGGACGCGGAGCGGCTCTCGCTTGAGGTGGTGGTGCATTCGTTGTGGCAAGTGGCGTTGCTGTTGGCGAACCCGTGCCCGGTACGTATTTGGTTGAAAGTGAATACGGGGATGAATCGTCTTGGTTTGCGCCCGGATGAAGCTTTGGAAGCGGCGGCACGGTTAAGCGAAGTGGGTAACGCTCCGGTCGGCGTGATGAGCCATTTTGCCTGTGCGGATGTGGAACACGATCGTCATTCCGAGAAGCAGCTGCTGCTGGCGGGAACTATAGCAGAGCAGTTGCAGTTACCATTATCCGCGTCAAACTCTGCTGCGTTGCTGCGTTACCCTCGCGCCCGTGCCCAGCAAGTGCGTCCAGGCATCATGCTGTATGGCTCATCGCCGTTTGACTGGCAAACTGCTGCGGAACTTGGCTTGCAAGTCAGCCACCGCTTCAGTGCGCGCCTGATCGCCATCAATGTCGTTGAGACGGGTGAAAGCGTGGGCTATGGCGCTACCTGGACTGCCACAGAGCCACGACAAATCGGGGTGGTGGCAGTGGGCTATGGCGATGGCTACCCACGCCACGCGCCCAGCGGGACGCCGGTAGCGGTGAACGGGGTCGTTACGACGCTGGTGGGGCGAGTTTCCATGGATATGATCACCATCGATGTGACCGGCTTGAGTGCCAGCGTGGGGGATGAGGTGGAGTTGTGGGGTGACGTGGTCGATGTGGATGACGTGGCCCGTGCCTGTGGGACAATCAGCTATGAGCTGTTCTGCCAGATCACGCAAAGACCGGAACGCACCATCGTCTGATCCGAAGGTCAGTTTAGGCGTCCCGCTTGAGGTGCGAACATCAAGTGCGAATTCATCACAGAGCGTGCTGAACGCTCAGAGTAAACCATTTTATCCTCAGCGTTTTTTGCGCACTTTGTGTGGAAAAGATCTGTTTCCTTCAGGCCCGAATTCGCCCCTCAAGCGGCGTTATTCGCTGCGCTCACCCCTTTGGGGCCGCACTCCGTGCATTACTCCGCTGCGCTACGTTCCTGCCGCGGCTTTGTAGATAGCAATACACAAGAAGGATTTGTTTGTGGCCAAGAAAAAGATCGCGTTTGTATGCACGGATTGCGGAGCGGATTTTCCCAAATGGCAGGGTCAGTGTCCGGCCTGTAATGCCTGGAATACCTTGCAAGAGTTTGTCCACGATCCTGTTACCCCATCATCAAAAGGGGCGGGTAGCCGGGGCGGCTTTTCCGGCCAGTTGTCAGAAGTGCAAAATCTCAATGATATTGTGCTCGAAGAAACCCCGCGTATCAGTTCCGGCATGGGCGAGCTGGATCGAGTGCTGGGTGGCGGGTTGGTGCCTGGTTCGGCCATTCTGATTGGTGGGCACCCCGGTGCGGGTAAATCTACCTTGCTACTACAAACGCTGTGTAGGCTCTCTGACTCCCAAAACTGTTTGTATATCACCGGCGAAGAATCCTTGTCGCAAGTGGCGATGCGGGCTGACCGCCTGAAGCTACCCAAGGAAAAACTGCGACTGGCGGCGGAGACGGATGTGGAGCAGATCCTGGAGCTGGCCCGCAAGGAAATGCCGAAGGTGTTGGTGGTGGATTCTATCCAGGTCATGTTTCTGGCGGCGTTGCAGTCGGCGCCGGGCAGTGTGGCTCAGGTTCGTGAATGTGCTGCCGCTCTGACTCGCTTTGCCAAGCAGACGGGAACAGTGCTGCTGCTGGTGGGCCATGTAACCAAGGATGGCACCCTGGCGGGGCCGAAGGTATTGGAGCACATGATTGATTGTTCCCTGATGCTGGAAGGATCTACGGATTCGCGCTTTCGTACCCTGCGTGGCCTCAAGAATCGTTTTGGGGCGGTGAACGAGCTGGGCGTATTTGCCATGACCGGCGAAGGGCTGAAGGAAGTAAAAAATCCTTCCGCCATTTTCCTTAACCGGGCCGAGGAGATCGCTTCCGGTTCTCTGGTAACGGTGGTCTGGGAAGGAACCCGTCCGCTGCTGGTGGAGCTGCAGGCACTGGTGGACGCCTCCCACTTCGGTAACCCTCGGCGTATCTGTGTGGGGTTGGAGGGGAATCGGTTGGCCATGTTGCTGGCGGTACTGCATCGCCATGGTGGCATTCAGGTAGGCGATCAGGATGTGTTCATGAATGTGGTGGGTGGTGTGAAGGTTACCGAAACGGCTGCAGACTTGGCCCAATTGCTGGCTATTGTGTCCAGCTTTCGTGACCGGGCGCTGGAGCGCGAGCTGGTGGTGTTTGGTGAGGTGGGCTTGTCCGGGGAAATTCGGCCGGTTCCTCAAGGGCAGGAACGGCTTTATGAAGCAGTAAAACACGGCTTTAAAAAAGCCATTGTGCCGAAAGCCAACTTGCCTAGAAAGCTGCCAGACGGGGTGGACATTATCGGCGTCAGTAACGTGGCTGAGGCGCTGGAATACTTATAATTAGTTGAGAGTGGAAGAGTTAACCGCTCGCGGATCGAATTTTTATTTTAAAGGGTGGAGGCACGTCGAGAGGCTGAGCGCAGCTCGCGCTGCCGCTCTATGTTCGAGCCGCTGTGCACCGTTAAAAGATAGGCCCGTGCCTCGCAAGGGGCGGGTGAGGATTTCGTGGTAGGCGTCCTCCATGCCGTTTTCCTCTTGGTGGGGCGTGTTTACTGGCCGTTCAATGACCAGTTGTAGGGTAAAAACCGCACCTTGATACTGCCCTCCCGCAGTGCCGTTTGGCGGTTCTCGGGGATGTCTAAAATATTGGCATACCGCTGGAGGTAAAGGGATAAGCTGCCGGCGCTTTCTGCAAAATCCTCTTGGTACCAGTCAAATATTTTCGAAACCTCCAGGGTGTCCGTTTCGCTGTTGTAACGGTTGCGTTCACGATCGCGGAGAAAACGCTGGGTGCTATCGGCCAACTGTTGCTCAAGCTGGTCACCGACAAAGGCTTCCGGGCGCAACGCAGGGCAACCGATGGAGGCGCAATTGACAGCAAAGTGAATGCGGGGATCTTTCAGGTTTGGGTTGCCGCGGATAAGTGTGTGCTCTACTTCATCAAGGGTTCTTTTTTGCCCGAGCAGGGTAAAGAAGCGCTGGTCCCAAGGGCCGGAGAAAAAGGTGCCAATATCGCGGATAGAATCAGGGCGCACGGGTTCTCGCAGAATTAACTCAATGGTGTACGCGTTGTAGGCGTTGATCAGGAAGGCGAGTTGCTGGTCGTTGCTAAACTGAGAGAACGCGTCGGCAGACACTGCGGAGAGGCTGTTGAGATATTTCTTAAGAGCCGCTCGTTCCGCTGCTATACCCTCGTAATTTACTGCGCTGGCGACACCGTTTCGTTGCCAGCTGACGTGCTTTTTCAGCAGGGTGTCCCAGCCACTGTGATCAAACGCCAGTAATGGGCTACTAAGCAATAACAACAAGGATATTAGCAAGCGCATAAACATAGTTACTCCTACTGGTTTTTGCCATGCAAGCGCGGTCTGCCACAGCATGAAAGGTGTTCTTCAGAGACCGCTTATCGTCGCACGTTATGAATCCGTTCTACCCAACGTAACAGCCCTTCAGGCTTGCGTGCTTTTTTCCATTCTCCGGCGGCAAACTTGTTAGCCTCGGCCATGGTCGGGTAAATGTGGATAGTGCCGAGGATCTTGTTCAGGCCCAGCCCGTGTTTCATGGCCAGCACATATTCGCTGATCAATTCACCCGCATGCTGGCCAACGATGGTGACCCCCAAGATCTTGTCGCCGCCTTTGGCGGTGAGGACTTTTACATAGCCAAGGTCCGCACTGTCGGCGATGGCTCGGTCCAGATCATCAATCCCGTAACGAGTGACGTCGTATCCGATCCCTTGTTCGTCAGCCTCTTGCTCGTTGACGCCCACGTGCGCCACTTCCGGATCAGTAAAGGTGCACCAGGGGATCACCCGGTAATCCACCTTGAAACTTTTCAGGAAACCAAACAGGGCATTGACGCTGGCATACCAGGCTTGGTGGGAGGCGGTATGGGTGAACTGGTACGGGCCGGCCACATCGCCACAGGCATAGATGTTGGGGTAGCGGCTTTGCAGGCGATCATTGGTCTGGATAGTGCCATTGGTCTCGGTGGGCAATTGCAGGGCATCCAGGCCCAGGCCATCAGTGTTGGCCTTGCGACCCACGGCCACTAGCACCTGGTCAAAAGGCAGGGCAGTTTCCTTGCCATCGTGTTCAACCAATAATACTTTCTCTCCGTTCTCTTGGCTGAATCGAACGGCTTTGTGATTAGTGAGTACGTGTACGCCGCTTTCCTTTAGTGAGCGGGTGACAATCTCGCTGGCTTCCGCATCTTCACGAATCATTAGCCGGGGTAGCATTTCGATTTGGGTGACTTCGCTGCCCAGGCGGGCAAAGGTCTGGGCCAGCTCACAACCGATGGGGCCGCCACCCAGTACCATCAGTCGTTTAGGCTGTTCTTCAATCTGCCAAAGGTTGTCGGAGGTGAGGATACCGACGTCTTCGATGCCCGGAATCGGTGGCACAAAGGGGCGGGCGCCGGAGGCAATAATAATGCTGCGGGCGGTGAGGGTTTGTACGTGATCGCCGTTGCGGATTTCCACTTCCCAGGGCGAGAGGAAGCGCGCTTCACCTTGGCGGCAGTCCACCCCCAGTTCGCTATAACGCTCCACGGAATCATGGGGTTCAATTTTCTCGATCACCTGTTGGACCCGCTCCATCATGCGGGAAAAGCGGAAGCGGCTATTGATAGACTCGAAACCGTACTTTTCGGCTTGCTTGTCATTGAATGCAACACGGGCACTTTTGATCAATGCCTTGGAGGGTACGCACCCAGTGTTCAGGCAGTCGCCACCCATTTTGTGTTTTTCGATCAGGGTCACTTTCGCTTTCACGGTGGCGGCAATGTAGGCGCTTACTAGGCCTGCGGACCCTGCCCCGATAACGATCAGGTTGCGGTCGAATTGTTTCGGTTTCTTCCAGCCTTTATAGACTTTGCGTGCCTGCAAGCGAGACATGATGCCCTTGGCGATCCAGGGGAATATGCCGAGCAACACAAAGGCGCCGATGAGTTCTACTGACAGCAGCCCTTTAAGACTGTCAATTTGGCCGAGTTGGGTGCCGGCGTTCACATAGACAGCCGTGCCCGCCAGCATGCCGACTTGGCTGACCCAGTAGAAGGTGCGTGCTTTGATGGGCGTTAACCCCATTACCAAGTTAATGATAAAAAACGGCACCACCGGCACCAAACGCAGAGTGAAAAGATAAAATGCGCCTTCTTTCTTAACCCCTTCGTTGAGTTTTTTCAGCCGTTCGCCGAAGCGGCTCTGGACCGCATCATGGAATAAAAAGCGCGATGCCAAGAATGCCAAGGTCGCGCCGGCAGAGGAGGCAAATGAAACCATCACCAGAGCGATCCAGAAACCGAACAGCGCCCCGGCTGCCAGGGTCATGATGGCAGCGCCGGGTAGGCTCAATGCGGTGACCAGCACATATAGCCCGAAGAAGCCGCCGAGAATGAGCGCGGGATTATCATGATAGAGAGCATCAAAGGCACTTTGCTGCTGCTTGATATAATCCAGGCTGAAATATTGGCCGAGATCAAAAACAAAGTAGCAGGCAATCAGTGCGGCTAGGGCAGTGAAAAGGAGGCCTTTTTTGATACTCATGTCAGGTCCTGTTAGTGGTGCGTAAAAGAATAAGCATGACGGTTTGATGGTTTTTCTGGCTGGATGTTACAACCATGAAGAGACCTGTGACTTAGCAGCAGGCCTCTGCTCCTGCGTTGCTGGTTTGCAAAAAAGGAACATCCAATCCGCAGCCTGCAAAGATGCCGTAATGGGTTTCGAAGTTACCGATAAATTCGAAGTGGTCAGCGAAACGGCTTTTTTCCAGCATGAGCCACGTGTTGCCGCAAACGGGGAAGACTTTTCCCGCTTCAATAGCGTGGTGATCATCCAGGGTGAACGTATCGCGGCTATTTGGGAGTGTGCCTTTATAGATTACCGCCTGGCCATAATCCTCACAGGCTGGCTCCAGAGTGTCGATATTGAACAGCCGATAGGTGGCCGAGTAGAAGCGGATGTTGCCCAGAGCTTTTTCGATTGCGGGGTTTTCAATGGTTAGTGGGCGGGATTCCAGCAGCCGAGGATCTGCAAACCCACAGCGCTTGCTCAGGTTGATGAAGTCATTCCAGTACAAGGCTCCCGACAGGCACTCCCCATACAGGATGGGATCTTTGGCCAGGGCAGAAGGAATTCGGCGATCGGCATAAACGTCAGAAAAAAAGAACTCGCCACCGGGTTTGAGTAACCGTTTTACGTCGGCGATGACCTTGGCCTTGTTGGTGCTCAGGTTGATCACGCAGTTGGAAATAACAATGTCGAAATAGCCGTCCTGTAAATCCAGTTTGTCGAGCTCTTCGATGTAGCCTTTTAGGAAGCGTACATTACTTTTGCTATGACCAAAGGCCTCGCGGTGATAGTCCAGATGACGGTTGGCGACAGCCAACTGCTCATCGGTCATGTCCACCCCGATCACTTCTCCTTCTTCGCCGACCAGTGCAGAGAGTAGGTAGACATCGCGGCCTGAGCCGGAGCCCAGATCCAAAATTCGCATGCCTTCCAGTTGCTCAGGGGCAACCAGGCCGCAGCCATAGTAGCGGCTAACCACTTCGTCATGGAGTTGCGCCAGCAGAGGTTTCAAGTATTCCGGTGGCGCCTGATCGCAGCAGGCATTGGTTTGCAGGTCGGCACTGGAGTGCAGTTGTTTACCGTAATAATTCTGCACATCTTCATGCATTGCAGACTCTCCTCAAGATCGTTGTCCGGGTAAGGCTATTAAGATGCAGTAAACGGCCACAGGTTACAGTGTTGGTGACATTTTCAATGAACCAGTGGGTAAATACCCTTCCGTTTGAAGGGCATCGCTCTTCAATATCGCATCAAGGTCAGGCGGATAGCGTGAAGGCGACGGCAAGACGCAAGACACGGTGGGTTGAGGTGTCAGGGCGTGGTCGCTTGCGGCTGGTGTGAGTCCCCCCTTCCTGGGAAGGGGGGCAATCGTTATCGGCGGTTGTCGATGCTGAGCAGCGTGTCCTGATCACGCAGTAAATATAAGGCGATACAGGCGGCCAGCATCGGCCAGGCGGCAAAAAACAACAGGTGGTTGAATGGGTCCAGATATTGTTGCCAAGAGGATAGGGTGGAGCCGGCGTGCATCAGCAAGATAGCACCATAGCTGTAACGGCGCAGGGCGCCAGCGACGAAAGCCAGAATGACGATCAATTGCAGGCAGGCCAATACCGTAAGGATGCTGCCATCGAGCCCTTCCAGGCCATAAAACTTGGCAAACACCTTGCCGGTATGGGCGGGATTGATGAATTTGTCCAGGGTCCACATCAACATGACGATGAAGACGCCGAGCCTTAACAGTAACAGTGAGAGCGCAAGTTTTCTTTCCATGATCTGCCTAAACGGTGGGGAATGAATAACAGGGATGCGGTAACGCAGGCATTGTTACACGCGACGTCTTGCCTGAGGCATTTCATTTCAACCGTGAGCTAAGGATCTCTCGAGGTGTCGAGCTTTTCCAAGATGCCCCGGGTCTGGGCATCATCCAACCTATCCGTTTCGCGAGGGAGGGTGCTCAGCAGTGCGCGTAGCTGGCGCACATAGCGGCGACACTGGTGGCACATCAGCAAATGAATACGCAGCGCGATCCGCTCGCTCAGGGTCAGGGGGGTGCCGTCCACGAGGGCATCCGCTTTTGTGACGACGTCTTTGCATTTCAACATTCGCCTGTCTCCTGAAAATGGTCCACCAATTCAAACAACCGTGCTCGGGCACGGTGTAACAGCACTCGAACGTTCGATGCACTAACATCCAGCATGTTACAGATACCGTCGAAATCCATGCCTTGCAGGTCCCGCAGCTCCAATACCAGACGTTGGTTGTCGGGCATTTTCCCTAAGGTTTTTTCCATGCAATGGCGCAGCTCGTCCCGGGTTAGCAAGGCATCGGGCCCATTTAGGTCCCAGTGTTGTGGCGGATGGTCCCAGTGTCCGTCGTCGCGAAAACGGTGGTCTAAAGGCGCCCGCTCATCGATGAGGTTAAATTGGATTTCCCGCCCCCCCTTGCGCAGCATCATACGCGCTTGGTTGATCACGATGCGGGTAAGCCAGGTGCGCAGCAGGCTGCGCCCTTCGAATTTGGCGATGGCTCGGTGCGCGGCTATCCAGGCGTCCTGTACGGCTTCTTCTGCATCCGCAGCCGACAGCAGGGTGCGGGCGGTGGCCAGCAACATGTTGTGATGGACTTTAACCACTTGCCCAAAAGCTGCTTGGTCTCCCTGGCGAAGGCGTTCAATGAATTGCGGGCTTTCCAGGGCAGGGTCCAAGGTCTCAGGCCTCCGGGGTTAGCAGGGAGGCGGGATCATCTTCGCCGTCGTCGCCCTGATGGAGCGTGACAATACGGCGCAAGTGTTGCACGTTATCGATCAATGGTCGGTCGAACATGAGGCCGATGTCTTGGCCTTCCAAGCGTTTCACTTTTGCGGGGAGGGTCAGCGTGATATCGGAATCATCCAGAGTAATGGTCAGAGTGACCTGGGACGAGTCGGGCAACGCCAGCGACGTACTGCTGTTGAGGCGCGCACCTATGATTGAAATGTCGTCCAGCGACACCGGGTGGCTCTCCTGCTGGAAAGTCAAGGTGGCTTCCCCGTCAAAGTCCACCCGATGGGCCCTTCGTCTTTCGTGCATATTGTCCCCCGTTGCGTTCCCGCACCGGCATGATGTTGTTGGCCGGTATTGTGCTGCGCGAATCAGACTTCGATTCGCTTGTATTTCATCCGCTTGGGTTGCAGGGCTGCATCACCGAACTGCTTGCGCTTGTATTCTTCATACTCGGTGTAAGAGCCCTCGAACCATTCTACCCGGGCATCGCCCTCGAAGGAGAGGATATGAGTGGCGACCCGATCCAGAAACCAGCGATCGTGGGAAATGACGATGGCGCAGCCAGGGAAGGCCAGCAGAGCTTCTTCCAGTGCCCGCAGGGTTTCCACGTCCAGGTCGTTGGTTGGCTCATCGAGCAGCAATACGTTGGCGCCCTGTTTAAGTAATTTCGCGAGGTGCAGACGGTTACGTTCACCACCGGAGAGGTCGCCGACACGCTTCTGTTGATCGCCACCTTTGAAATTGAACCGGCCCAAGTAGGCGCGGCTGGGCACTTCATAATTACCTATGCGCAGGATGTCATTGCCGTCGGAGACTTCTTCCCAGACGCTCTTGTTGCTATCCAGGTCTTCGCGGCTCTGATCCACGTAGGCCATCTGTACGGTGTCGCCGGTGATGATTTCACCGCTGTCCGGGGTTTCCTGGCCCGCCAGCATGCGAAACAGGGTGGTTTTACCCGCACCGTTGGGGCCGATAATACCAACGATGGCCCCGCGAGGAATTTGGAAGTCCAAGTCTTCGTATAGCAGCTTGTGGTCGAACTGCTTGGCCACGTTTTTGATTTCGAAAACCTGTTCGCCCAAGCGTTCGCCCGGCGGAATATAAAGCTCTTGGGTTTCGTTGCGCTTCTGGAATTCCTGGCTGGCCAGTTCCTCAAAGGCGGAGACACGGGCCTTGTTCTTGGCACGGCGGCCTTTCGGGTTCTGACGCACCCATTCCAGTTCCTTCTCCACTGTTTTGCGGTGGGCCGATTCACTTTTTGCTTCCTGCTCCAGGCGCTGTTCTTTCTGTTCCAGCCAAGAGGAGTAGTTGCCCTGCCAAGGAATGCCTTCACCGCGATCCAGTTCAAGAATCCACTCACAGGAATTATCGAGGAAGTAGCGATCGTGGGTTACCGCCACCACGGTGCCGGGGAATTCGTGCAGGAAACGCTCCAGCCAGGCCACGGATTCCGCATCCAGGTGGTTGGTGGGCTCATCGAGCAACAGCATATCCGGTGCGCTCATCACCAGCCGGCACAGCGCCACTCGGCGGCGCTCACCACCGGATAGGGTTTGCACGCTGGCATCCCAGGGCGGCAGGCGCAGAGCATCGGCGGCGATCTCCAGCTTGCGCTCCAGGTTATGGGCGTCGCTGGCTTCGATGATGTCTTCCAGCTTGGCCTGCTCGGCGGCCAGTTTGTCGAAATCCGCATCTTCGGCGGCATAGGCTTCGTAGACTTCTTCCAGGCGCTGCTGAGCGTCACGAATATCGGCCACGGCTTCTTCCACGATTTCGCGGACATTTTTTTCCGGGTCCAGCTCCGGCTCCTGGGGCAGGTAGCCGATGTTGGTGCCCGGCTGCGGCCGCGCCTCACCCAGGTAATCCTGATCAACGCCGGCCATGATGCGCAGCAGCGTGGACTTACCGGAGCCGTTCAGGCCCAGCACGCCGATTTTGGCGCCGGGGAAAAACGACAGGGAGATGTTCTTCAGGATGTGCTTCTTGGGCGGGACAACCTTGCCCACCTTGTCCATGGTGAAGATGTACTGGCTCATAAACTCCGACCGCAGTCTGTATCAATGTGCGAGGCTCGATGCAGGTTGGCTGCAGGCCCCGGCAGAGGTTCTTGGATTGGCGCCTAAGCTAACGGAAAGCGGCCGTGAGTGAAAGTGCATGACCTGGGTTGATGCCAGAAAACAGGTGCTTTGCGCCATGAGATGACCGGCCGGTTTCCATGAGCGGACTTCAAGTGCCAAAGCGGCTAGATTTGGGTAGAATATGCCCCCCTGAATCCACCACTGACTCCGTAGGGTAGCCCATGTTCCCGAAATCCATGTCCATCGCCGAGTTTGACCCGGAAATCAAGGCCGCTATTGAGGCCGAAGAAGTCCGCCAGGAAGAACATATCGAGCTGATCGCCTCTGAAAACTATGCCTCGCCAAGGGTTATGGAAGCCCAGGGCTCCGTACTGACCAACAAGTACGCCGAGGGCTACCCGGGCAAGCGTTATTACGGCGGTTGCGAGAATGTGGACGTGGTTGAACAATTGGCTATCGATCGGGCCTGTGAGCTGTTCGGCGCCGACTGGGCCAATGTGCAGCCGCATTCCGGTTCTCAGGCCAACGGCGCGGTTTACATGGCTATGCTCAAGGCGGGCGATACCGTGTTAGGCATGAGCCTGGATGCCGGTGGCCACCTGACTCACGGTGCCAAGCCGAACTTCTCCGGTAAGACCTATAACGCTGTGCAGTATGGTCTGGATAACGAAACTGGGCTGATTGATTACGACCAGGTGGCGTCTTTGGCCCGCGAGCACAAGCCGAAAATGATTGTGGCCGGCTTCTCTGCCTATTCGCAGATTGTCGACTGGCAGCGCTTCCGTGACATTGCCGACGAAGTGGGTGCGATTCTGCTGGTGGACATGGCCCACGTGGCCGGTCTGGTTGCTGCGGGTGTGTACCCGAGCCCGGTAGGCATTGCGGACATCACCACGACCACTACCCACAAGACCCTAGGCGGCCCCCGTGGCGGTCTGATCATGGGCAAGGCCAACGAAGAGATTCAGAAGAAAATCAACTCTGCTGTGTTCCCCGGTGGTCAGGGTGGCCCGCTGGAGCATGTCATTGCCGCCAAGGCGATTTGCTTCAAGGAAGCCATGCAGGGCGACTTCAAGGGCTACCAGCAGCAGGTGGTGAAAAACGCTCAGGCCATGGCCGGCGTGTTCATTGAGCGTGGTTTTGATGTGGTTTCCAATGGCACCGAGAATCACCTGTTCCTGCTCAGCTTGATCAAACAGGACATTACCGGTAAAGATGCGGACGCCGCCTTGGGCCGCGCCAACATCACCGTGAACAAGAACGCTGTCCCCAACGACCCGCGCTCCCCGTTCGTCACCTCCGGCCTGCGTATCGGCTCCCCTTCCATCACCCGCCGTGGTTTTGATGAAGCGGATGCCAAAGCGCTGGCTGGCTGGATCTGCGACATCCTCGAGAACATGGGTGATGAAGGCGTGATCGAGCAGGTTAAAGGCAAGGTTAAAGAGATTTGTGCTCGCCTGCCGGTGTACGAGCGCTAAAAAAGCCGCAAGCAGCAATGCGGATAAATGTGCTCGTAATTTGCCGTTTTGAGGGCCGCGACCGAATTTCGGTGGCGGCTTTCTTGTCTCTGAAATCTCGGTGTTGTGACGCTATCATTGGTAAGGTTTGTGTTTGAAGCTTGTTGCTTTCCGCTAGGCCGTTAGGAGACGTCCATGTACTGCCCGTTTTGCTCTGCTCAGGACACCAAGGTGATCGACTCCCGTCTGGTGGCGGATGGGGTGCAGATTCGTCGGCGTCGCGAGTGTTTGAGCTGTACAGAGCGCTTCACTACCTTCGAGACGGCGGAACTGGTGATGCCGCGGTTGGTGAAAACTGACGGGACCCGTCAGCCCTTCGATGAGGCCAAGCTGCGGGCGGGTATGTTACGGGCGCTGGAAAAGCGGCCGGTGAGTATGGAAGATCTGGAAGCAGCGATCAGTCGTATTTGCCATCGCCTGCGGGCCACTGGAGAACGGGAGTTGCCCGCTCGGGAGCTGGGTGAGTTTGTGATGGAAGAGCTGCAGCAGCTGGATGATGTGGCCTATGTGCGCTTTGCCTCGGTGTATCGCAGTTTTCAGGATATATCCGAGTTTTCCGCTGAAGTGGATCGCCTGAAAAAGGCGGGCGGCAAACCCGGTGACAAGCTGGGTGAGCCGAAAGAATCATGAGTTTTTCGGCTGCCGACCACCAGTACATGGCTCGAGCGTTGCAGTTGGCACGTCGTGGGCTGTATACCACGGACCCTAATCCGCGGGTAGGGTGCGTGTTGGTGCGTGATGGCGCGGTGGTTGGTGAGGGGTTTCATGTCCGCGCCGGGACTCCCCACGCCGAGCGTCATGCTCTGGCACAAGCCGGTGAGCGGGCGCGGGACGCTACTGCCTATGTGACCCTGGAGCCCTGCTCTCACACTGGGCGCACCGGCCCCTGTGCTGATGCGCTAATCGATGCCGGCGTCACGCGGGTGGTGACTGCCATGCAAGATCCGAATCCGCTGGTGGCGGGGCAGGGTTTACAGCGCTTGGCGGATGCGGGAATCGCCACCGCAGCCGGGTTGCTGGAAGCGGAGGCCCGAGACCTGAACCCGGGTTTTGTTTCCCGCATGACCCGTCAGCGTCCCTATATCCGTATCAAGATTGCCGCGAGCGTGGACGGGCGCACCGCCATGGCCAATGGCGAATCCCAGTGGATTACCGGCCCAGCCGCGCGCGAAGACGTACAGCGTCTACGCGCGCGCAGCTCTGCGGTGATAACCGGTGTGGGTACGGTGCTGGCGGATCGACCCTCTTATACAGTTAGGACTGGACAGTGGCGCCTGGCCGAATACCGCCAGCATGCGGGTGGCGACGATTGGGTGCGACAGCCTCTGCGGGTGATTCTGGATCGCACCCTGCGCACGCCGCCGGATGTGCCGGTGGTCAGCGCCTTAGGGCATTGTTTGTTGGTGGCTGGGGAGGAGCATCCGGGGCGCCAGAATGCGTTGGAGTCCGCTGGTGCAGAAGTGATGCATCTGCCGGCTTCCGGCTCGGGCATCGACTTGCAGCAGTTGTTAATCGAATTGAACCGGCGCGAATGTAATGAAGTGCTGGTAGAATGTGGCGCCACATTGGCCGGTGCTTTTGTCCGTGAGGGGTTATTCGATGAAATCCTTGTGTACATGGCCCCGGCCCTGCTGGGCTCGTCCGCGCGGCCGTTATTGGGGTTGCCGCAACTGGCCAGCATGAGTGAGAAAGTGGCGCTGAAATGGCAGGATGTGCGCCATGTTGGCGATGATCTGCGTCTGACGCTGGTTCCGGCCTGATCTACGCCCCTCCTTTTCCGCCCGAATTCAAGAGGTTTCCATGTTTACCGGCATTATCGAATCCATGGGCAAGGTGGCCGCGATGACCCCAAAAGGGGGCGATGTGACCTTGTTGATCAAGAGCGAAGGGCTTGATTTCGCCGATGTTAAGCTAGGCGACTCCATTGCGGTGAATGGCGTATGCCTTACTGCAACCGCCCTGCCTGGCGGCGCTTTTGAAGCCGATGTGTCTGGCGAAACCTTATCGTTGACGTCATTGGCGCAGATCAGCGTGGGTAGCACGGTGAACTTGGAAAAAGCGCTGACGCCCTCTTCCCGGCTGGGAGGACACTTGGTCAGTGGTCACGTGGATGGTCTGGGCAAAATTGTCGAGATGAAGCAGGATGCTCGCTCGGTACGCATCGATATTGAGGCACCTGCGGAGCTGGCCAAATACATTGCCCACAAGGGCTCAATAACCGTTGATGGCATCAGTTTGACGGTGAACAGTGTGGCGGGTGCGGTGTTTTCCCTGAACATCATTCCGCACACCCAGGAGGTGACCACCATCGGCCAGTGGAAGGTGGGGACGCCAGTGAACCTGGAAGTTGATATTATAGCGCGCTATCTGGAACGTCTGCTCTTGGGAGAGAAGGCCGCCGAGCCCACTTCTGAGGGTATTTCCATGGCATTCCTGGCGGAAAATGGGTTTTTGAAAGGCAGTTAGAAGTTGAAAGTTAGAACGCGAATCAGGCGTTGAGGAGGGTATTAGGTGCCTTGGCCACGATTTGGGCTAAGCGCGGGCATGGCACAGGTGAAGTACTGCGCCGATCCGGGCTTTTCCACGTTGAATTTTTAACGTTCAACGCCAACAGCGAGTGATGTTATGCAGCTCAATAGTATTGAAGAATTGATCGAAGATATCCGTCAGGGGAAGATGGTTATCCTGATGGACGATGAGGACCGGGAGAACGAAGGTGACCTGGTGATGGCGGCGGAGTATGTGACTGCCGAAGCCATTAACTTTATGGCCAAGTATGGCCGTGGTTTGATCTGTATGCCCATGTCCCGCGAACGATGTCAGTTGTTGGATCTGCCCTTGATGGTGCAGAGCAATGGCAGCGGTTTTGGCACCAAATTCACCGTCTCCATTGAGGCCCGCGAAGGTGTCACCACCGGCATCTCTGCAGCCGACCGTGCCCGTACCGTGCAAGCCGCCGTCGCCCGTAATGCCCGCGCCGATGATATCGTGCAGCCGGGCCACATTTTTCCGCTGATGGCGGAGCCGGGTGGCGTATTACGCCGGGCCGGGCATACCGAGGCCTCCTGCGATCTGGCTGCACTGGCTGGCTGTGAGCCGTCCGGGGTGATTTGTGAAGTCATGAACGAAGATGGCTCCATGGCTCGCCGTGAAGACCTGGAAGTGTTTGCCGCGGAGCACGATCTGAAAATCGGGACTATTGCTGACCTGATTCAATATCGTGCCCTGAACGAACAGACCATCGAGCAGGTGTCCGATCACGAACTAGAGACCTGGTACGGGGATTTTCGTCTGGTGGCGTTCCGCGACACTGTGGACGGGCTGACCCATGTGGCGCTGGTGAAGGGCACTATTCATGAAGATGAAGAAGTGGCAGTGCGGGTGCACCAAGTGGATCCGTTGCGTGATTTAATGAGCGCCAAAATGAATGGCCGTACCGGCTGGAACATGCACCGAGTGCTTGAAACCGTTTCACAGTCTGATGCCGGTGTGGTGATTATTCTGGGCCAGGATTATGCCTCCAACGATATTGTGGAGCGCCTAGATGTCTTTTTCGGTGGTGCTGCAGGCAAGCCAAAGGGCGAATCCCGTGCTTACCGTAATATTGGCACCGGCTCCCAGATTCTGAAGGCGCTGGGAGTGCGCAAAATGCGCTTGCTTAGTTCTCCCATGAAATTCAATGCGTTGAGCGGTTTCGATCTGGAAATCACTGAGTATGTCGACGCAGATAGTTAAGTGAAACGCTGGATGCTTGACGCCCGGCGCCTGACGCTGTCCCATTTAAGCGTTGGGTATTGGGCTTCCTGCGTCAGGCAACTAATCGAAACCACTGGATGCGCTTGGTTTATCAGGTGCGACTAGCGATCAGGACAAAACAGATGCAAAACATTAAGACCCTCGAAGGTACCCTGAGCAACGTCGGTGGCCGTTATGGCATTGTGGTGGCTCGTTTTAACAGCTTTGTGGTAGAAGCCTTGCTGGATGGCGCTGTTGATGCGTTGGTGCGTCACGGGGTGAGCCGCGATGACATCGAAATCATTCGGGTGCCCGGTGCCTGGGAAATGCCAGTGGCAGTGAAGAAAGTGATCGAGAAGCGCAGCTACGATGCCGTGATCGCGTTGGGCGCGGTGATTCGTGGCGGTACCGCTCACTTTGAGTTCGTGGCCGGTGAAGCCGCAAAGGGTATTGCGTCGGTGCAGAACAGCACGGGCACGCCGGTGGCGTTTGGTGTGCTGACGGTAGACACCATTGAGCAAGCCATTGAGCGTTCCGGCACCAAGGCTGGTAATAAAGGGGCCGAAGCCGCCCTGTGCGCACTAGAAATGGTGTCGCTGTTTAACGCCCTATAATGCCAGGGGCGAAGCGCCCCGGCATCGTTTTTCGTTATCCGAGGTCGCATGAACAATCCATCTACACCCAGTGCCCGTCGCAAGGCACGTCGTTTCACTCTTCAGGCCCTGTACCAGTGGCAGTTGGCCGGTGCCGCGGTGAGCGATATTGAAGCCCAGTTTCTGGCCAGCCAGGACTTCGCCAAGGTGGATCGTGAATATTTTCATGATTTGCTGCACGGAGTGCTGGGCCAGGTAAAAACGCTGGACGAGCAGCTCACCCCGTATCTGGATCGGCGTGTAGAAGAGCTGTCGCAGGTGGAGAAAGCGATTCTGCGGCTGGGCGCTTTTGAATTAAAAGAGCGCCAAGATGTACCTTACCGAGTGGTGATTAATGAAGGCATTGAGTTGGCTAAAGTTTTCGGCGCCGAAGATTCCTTTAAATACGTGAATGGCGTGCTCGACAAGCTGGCACGCCAACTGCGTTATGCAGAAGCATCTGAACGCCGCTCCCGTGACTGATCTGCTTTAATACGTCGGCTTGCCGTGCGTTCTGCCGGTAAGCCGCGTTATGCTTCCGTAATGACTAATCCCGCCGATTCACCGCAACCCACTTCGCAAGTGCCTGCCTTCATGGACGAGTTTTCCCTGATTCGACGTTATTTTCATCACCGTCAGGGTGATTCCGTGGTGTTGGGGCCGGGTGACGATGCGGCCATCCTGGCGCCCCCCGCGGGGCAGCAGCTAGTGATGACCCAGGATACCAGCCTGGTGGACCGACACTTTCCGCCAGATATGGCCTCAGAGGATGTGGGCTATCGCTGCCTGGCAGTGAATATTTCAGATCTGGCGGCCATGGGAGCGACGCCGCTGTGGTTTTTGCTCTCCCTGACCTTGCCAAGAGTGGATGAAGATTGGTTGGCCGGTTTTTCCAACGGGTTATTCGAGTTGGCCGATCAGGCCGGTATTAGCCTGGTGGGCGGGGATATCACACGTGGCCCGTTAGCGGTTTCCATTCAAGCCACCGGGGCGGTGCCGCCGGGCCAGGCGTTGCGTCGTGAGGGCGCCTGCGCTGGGGACCGAATATGTGTTGGAGGCGTTACAGGGGCCGGGCTGCTGGGGCTGGAGCAGTGGCAGGCGGGGCAGCGTCATGGCCCTGCCATTGAGCACTTTCGTCGTCCTCGGCCGCAGTGGGAGCTGGGCATGGCCCTGCGCGGCCAAGCGAGTGCGTGTATCGATGTTTCCGATGGGGTGCTGGCGGACCTGAATCATATCCTGCAAGCATCGGGGGCGTTGGGCGCCTGTATCGACGAGGCATCCCTGCCGGAGGACCCTTGCGTGCTGGCCGGATGCAGCGCCGAAAAGCAGCGCGCTCTGCAGCTGCAGGGTGGAGATGACTATCTGTTATTGTTTACCTTGCCGTCGCCGCTGCCGATCCCGGAAGGCTGTTATTGCCTGGGTCGAATTGAATCGCAGCCCGGTATCCGTTTACGCCAGCATGACGGGACCGTACGTGCCTTGACGGTGTCCGGGTGGCAGCATTTTTAACAAGAGATGCCTGCGCGTAACACACGCATAGCTACACGCGAAAAAACATACAATCCAAAGAAGTTGCCGAGACAGAGCCCACGAGGAATGAAATGGAATTAAAGCGCCCCAAAATGAGTAATCCGGTGCACTTTCTGGCCTTTGGCTTTGGCTCCGGGCTGGCGCCGATTGCGCCTGGCACTTTTGGTACGGTGGCGGCGATGCCCATCTGGTGGCTGTGTGCCCAGCTGCCACTGTGGGGGTATTTGGCGGTAACCGCCGCAGTGATTGCAGTGGGGCCTTACCTGTGCGGTAAGACCTCGGATGATATGCATGTGCATGATCACCCAGGCATTGTATGGGATGAGATTGCCGGCCTGTTAATTACCATGATAGCGGTGCCGATCACGCCTTGGGGCGCGCTGGCAGGGTTTGTCGCGTTCCGAGTGTTCGACATTATCAAGCCTTGGCCTATTGGCTGGCTGGATCGTCGGGTGGCGGGGGGCCTGGGCATCATGGTGGATGACTTGCTTGCCGGGGTGTATGCCGCCGTAATTGTGCAGTTGTTAATTTGGCAATTTCCTGTCCTGTTTACCTGATATCGTTTTGTCACTACCGTTGGCGCTAAAACGATAGCGCTGCTGATGGTTAGCTTTTAGCCTGAAGGAAGCTTTAATAGTAAAGGGTTTACCATGTTAGACACGGATCCGCGATCGCGACGGGTGGTGGTTCCTGGGGTGCGCTGGTTGCGTTTCCCTCGACGCTTGGAAGGGGAATACCGTCACTACCAGAGCCAGCAGGCGGTAGAGGCCTTCCGGATCAATGCTTTTTATATCCTACTGCTCTATATGTTGCTGATTACCGGCATTTACGCGCTGGCACCGAAGCAGATACGTGGTTGGTGGTCGTCCGCCTATATCTGGGAGGGGCCCATTGTGCTGGTGGCGGCTTTACTTGCACAGGTTCGCGCACTGGATCGTTATTTCCCTTATTACGCAGGTATTGGCTGCTTTCTTGCTGTAGCGCTGGCTGTGGCGATTCCCGGTTTTATGAGCGACGCCCGTGCGCTTCAGTTGGCTCATGTGTCGATCATGTATGCTCTCGTTATTATTTATGCCATGATCGGGCTGCGTTTTACCGTGGCGATGATGGCGGGCTGGGCCGGTGGTCTGGTGGGCGTGTTGATCGCTGAAGGGCTGGGGCAGGGGTTGGACTGGCAGATGCTGCACAGCACGTATACCGGGATCAGCCTGGCGGGCATGTTCTTGTGTTATTCTGCAGAAGTCCGTGACCGGGTGTTGTTTTTTAATCAACGTCAGCTCCGTCGCCAACAACGTCGTACCCAATCTCTGGCAGAGCGCCTGGATCGCCTGAGTAGAGAAGACAGCCTTACCGGACTCGCCAACCGACGTTTCTTCGATGAGGCGTTCGACCGAGAATGGCGACGTTGCAAGCGCAGCCAGCAACCGCTAACGGTGATGCTGGTGGATGTAGACCGTTTTAAGGCCTACAACGATCGCTACGGACACCTGCAAGGGGATTCGTGTCTGCAGAAACTGGCGGCGGAATTGCATCGCTACAGTCGGCGAGCCGGTGATTTGGTGGCCCGTTTCGGAGGCGAAGAGTTCGCATTGTTGTACCCGCAAACGGGTGAGCTGGAGGCGCAGCAGCTGGCCTCCCGATTATGTCGATCAGTGCGCTCACTGGCCATCCCTCACGCTGATAGCCCGGAGATGAACGAAGTAACCGTTAGCGTAGGGGTTGCGATGATGATTCCGGATGAACGTCACAGCGCCGGTGACCTGTTGGAGGCTGCTGATCGAGCCTTGTATCAAGTTAAACAGAATGGCCGTGACGATTGGCGCCTCTATTAAGCACAAGCATCGCCGGCAGTGCGGCTGACTAAGGAACGAAAGAACACGGAAGGGGAGCGTTGATCGCTCCCCTTGTGGTTTGTGCTACTCGTGTTGGGCGGTCGGTAGGGAGCCTTTGAAATACCCCACAAAGGCTCCCTACCGCTCTTGAGCTTCGCGCAGGGTTTGCTGGCGGCTCAGGCGCTGGCGAATTTGCTGTTCGATGCCGTGGGGGTCCAGGCCTGCTTCGGCCAGTAACACGTCCCGTTTGCCGTGATGAATGAAGTAGTCCGGCAGGGCCAGGTTCAACACATCCAGTACGACTCCTTCTTCATGCAACAGCTCATTCACAGCGGAACCGGCGCCGCCCATCAGTTGGTGGTCTTCTGCGGTGACCAGCAGTGTGTGCTGCGCGGCGGCATGGAGGATGGCGTCGCGGTCCAAAGGTTTCACCCAGCGCATGTCCAGCACAGTGGCATTGAGGGCGTTGGCGGCTTCCAGAGCCGCAGGGACCAAGGCGCCAAAGGCTAGAATGGCCACCTGCTGCCCCTCGCGCAGGGTGCGGGCCTGGCCGATGGGAAGAGCGGTCATGGTTTGCTCAATGTTGGCGCCGGTGCCAGTACCACGGGGGTAGCGTACCGCTGCTGGGCCTTCGTGCAGGTAGGCGGAATACAAAAGCTGCCGGCACTCGTTCTCATCGGAGGGGGCCGCGATAATCATATTCGGCACGGTGCGCAGATAGGCGAGATCAAACACGCCACTATGTGTGGCGCCGTCTTCGCCTACTAGCCCGGCCCGATCCAGGCCGAAAGTCACATCCAGTTCCTGCAGAGCCACATCGTGGATTAATTGATCGTAGCCGCGTTGCAGGAAAGTGGAATAAATCGCCACCACCGGTTTTTGTTTCTCACAGGCCAAGCCGCCCGCTAGGGTAACTGCGTGCTGCTCACAGATGGCCACATCGTGGTAGCGATCCGGGAAACGGTGCCTGAACTCCACCATGCCGGAACCTTCACACATGGCCGGAGTAATGCCCACCAGACGCGGGTCCTGCTCGGCCATGTCGCACAGCCACTGGCCAAAGATGTCCTGATACTTCGGCAGTTTGGGTTTGCTGGGCACGGCAACCTGGACCTTGGGCTTGGGTTCGATCTTGTTGATAGCGTGGTAGCCTACCGGGTCGGCTTCCGCTAGGGCAAAGCCTTTGCCCTTGGTGGTGTAGACGTGCAGTAGCTGTGGTCCTTCCAAATCGCGCAAATTGCTCAGGGTGCGTACCAGCTCGTCCACATTGTGGCCGTCGATCGGGCCGATGTAGTTGAAGCCGATGGCCTCGAACAGCATGTCCGGGCTGACCATGTTCTTCATGCTTTCTTCGGTGCGGCGGATAAAGTCCCAGGCCGCCGGCATGGTGGACAATACTTTCTTGCCGCCTTCGCGCAGGGCGATATAGCTTTTGCTTGCCCAGATGCGGGCAAAGTAATTGGATAGGCCGCCCACGTTGTGGGAAATTGACATGTTGTTGTCGTTCAGGATGACCAGCAAATTGGAGCGAGTGTGCGCCGCGTGGCTCATGGCTTCAAAGGCTTGGCCGGCGGTCATGGCGCCGTCACCGATAATGGCGACTGCCCGGCGGTCGCTACCGGCCATTTCCGCGCCCAGGGCCATGCCCAGTGCGGCGCTGATAGAGGTGGACGAGTGGCCGACCCCGAAGGTGTCGTATTCGGATTCGCTGCGCTTGGGAAAACCGGACAGGCCTCCGGCCTGACGAATGCTGGTCAGTGATTCGCGGCGTCCAGTAAGGATCTTGTGCGGGTAGCACTGATGGCCCACATCCCAGACCAACTTGTCGTCGGGGGTGTGATACAGGTAATGCAGGGCGACGGTGAGCTCCACCACGCCAAGCCCAGCGCCGAAATGCCCGCCACACTGGCCCACTGCGTAGAGCAGATACTCACGTAATTCATTGACCACGCGCTCCAGTTGGGACACTGGCAGCTGCCGCAGATCCGCCGGGCTAGTCAGGGTATCCAGCAGCGGGGTGTCAGGTCGCGTCAGCGGAATTTGAGTAAACGTCTTGGGCATAGGGTCATGCAGCCTGATGTGTGCAAGGCAGAATAGTGAGTCAGGCAGAACGCAGTGTAATAAAAATGCACAAGGTTCCGCTCGGACCGCCAGTATAACTGTCTGAAGGGGTGATCGTCAGTGCTGGATCAGTGATTCCGGGTAATGATGTATTGCGCCAATTGTTGCAGAGGGAGTGCGCGTGGACCGTAACCGGCCAAGGTTTGTTGCGCTTGATCGCAGAGCTGGCGGGCGCGTTGTTGGCTTTGCTCCAGGCCGAGCAGGGATGGAAAGGTACTTTTTTTCAGCTTTTCATCAGAACCTGAGGGCTTGCCAAGTTGCTCGGTCGCGGCGGTGACATCGAGGATATCGTCCTGTATTTGAAAGGCCAGGCCAATGGCGTCGCCAAAGTCGGTCAGATTGGTTAGTAGCGAAGGGTCATCACGTTCTGCGGCAAAATAACCCAGCTGCAAGCTGGCGGTGATTAGCCGGCCGGTTTTCAGGTAATGCATTTCTTCTAGCGCCGCCACAGTCTGCTGCTGCCCTTGGGCGAGCATATCCTGCATTTGCCCGGCGGCCATGCCGTCTGCGCCGGCAGCCTGACACAGGTGCTGAATCAGGGCGATGCGGTTGTCGCTGCGGTAGTCACCATGGCAGGCGAGCAGCTCGAAAGCGCGGGTATGCAAGGTGTCGCCGGCGAGAATAGCGGTGGCTTCGTCGAAGGCCATGTGACAGGTGGGCTGGCCACGGCGAAGGTCGTCGTCGTCCATGGCGGGCAGGTCGTCGTGAACCAGGGAGTAGGCGTGAATGAGTTCTACTGCCACCGCGGGAACATCGGCTTGGGCTAGGGAGGCTCCGGCAAGCTGGACGGCGCCGTAGACCAGTAATGGACGAATGCGTTTGCCGCCGCTGAGTGCCGCGTAGCGCATGGCCTGGCTGAGCCTTGAGGCAGCACTGTTCGCCGGCAAGTAATGGTCCAGAGCCTGCTCCAGACGAGTCTTGGCGGTACCCGTGAGTTGGTCCAGAGCGGCGAATTCGCCTGTTGTCTTACTGCTCATCGTCACCACCGGTAAAAGGCTCAGGGTCTGCCTCGGTGTTCTGTTCAAGCAGGATGCGTACCTTTTGCTCCGCTTGTTGCAAGGCTTGTTGGCATTCCCGGGACAGGCGAACGCCCTCCTCGAAGGCTTTTAGGGAATCTTCCAAGGTTAACTCCCCGGACTCCATCCGTTCCACCAAAGCTTCCAGGTTGTCTAGTGAGGTCTCCAGTGCGGGGGGTGCGTTTTTTGCCATGAGCGTCTCCTCGGATCCGCCTTCGGGACCCCGTCTTTGCTGTGTCTGCCCCTGCCGCAGGGTGTGTTGGCGGCAACAGTAATGCAGCGAGTGTGGCGAATCAATTGTGGGTTGCAGGCTGCTAAAATGGCCGTGGACGGGTCAGAATAGCCGTCCAACGGGGTGCATGTATTCTAAGTGATTGATATCGCGAGGGTAAGCCCGGCAAGGGAAAGAGATAAGGCGCTTTGAGTCTAAACAGGGGCACCGCTTGATGGTGGCCGCTGATTATAGTGAAGGGCTCCGCCGGAGCTCTCGGGCTGCTTGTCCCTAGCTATAGCGTCTCGCTTGCGTTACCTGGCGGGGGTTCTTGTTGAGCAGCCAACAGGCAGCACGCGTTAGCTGTAATACTGCGATTTTTTCCTGAAGATAAACCAACAGGGCGTGGCCTGTTGGTTTATCTTTCGCATCACCCGGAGCCGAGTTGTTGCATGCCAACGGTTGTTAAAAATCAAACCGCATGCCGACGGTGGCGACTTGGCCGTCGCTTTCTGCGTGATAGCCTGCCAGTGGGTTGAAGCTCTCGGAGTTGGGAGTGTAGATAGCGTAGCCGAGTTCTTCATAGAAATATTCGGCGAAGAATTTGAGGTTTTCTGTATGGCGGTAGTCCAGCCCAACCTGGGCGGAATCTCCTTGGAAGAATGCATCGCCTTCGTCGGTTTTTTCACCATGGGCCAACATGGCGCGCAGGGTGTATTTGGCCCAGCTGTAGGACCCTAACAGGTTGTAGCTGAGTGAGTCGTCGTCCTGGACGTTGCTGTCGTTGGTCAACAGCTGCTCAACTTTGGCGGCAAAACGCCAGTTGTCTGGGCTCCAGACGGCAGAGATGCCAGCCTGGTCTGCTTTGTTGTAACCGGACCGGTCAGCGGAATCCTGTTCGCTATCCTGATAGGCCAGCCCCAGTGCCAGATCGTCGTTAACTGCATAGGAGAGGGCGTATTGTAGGGTGTCGAGATAACTGGTGCCGCTTTCGTTTGTCTGGTCGACCGCGGATACGGTGGCAGTGAGCCCGCCCATGCTGGGGGTTGTGTAGGTTACGGCGTCACGGCGGAAGCTGGCCTGGGTTGCGTAACCGGAGTAGAAGGAACTGAAGAAATCCAGAGGGTAAGCCACGGTGTTGTAATAGGCCAGCCATTGGGTACCGATGCGTAGACTGCCGTAACGGTCATTGGAGACAGTAATATCGGCAACTCGCGGCATGCTGTTATTGTCTTCTTTATAAAGCTCATGGAAAAAGGTCGGATCTTCCGCTCGCAGCCGTGCGGAGTTAATGGGGAACTCTACTGTTGCGGTAATATCGAAGTGTTCGAAATCATTGTAGTCGGCGGTGACACCCAATCGAGAATACGCATCCCGTAGCCCGGTATAAGAGTCGTCTTCACCGGGTTGCGCCTGATCCACAAATACCGCCTCTGTTTGAATACGCAGAGAGCCGTACGGGGTGACTTCCAGTTCAGCATGGGCGGGCAGGGCGGCAAGACCCGCCAGCAATGCTGTTGATAGTGGCAAAATACGTTGTTGTTTCATCAGTTTCTCCCTCGACGGTTGATCTCAAAAAAGGCGCTCGCCTAGCGAGGGGTTCTACCCCGTTACTGCGGACACTTCTAAAAAGAGGCACACTGTGCCCAAGGAGTGTTTATGAGCAAGCGAAAGAAGTACAGCCCCGAGTTCAAGCGTGAAGCGGTAGAGCAGACTCGTCAC